>JAVLCL010000586.1:0-1793 GCA_031580825.1 Halothece sp. Uz-M2-17 | reverse complement strand
AGAAGAAGAAAAGTGTTAGTTTGTCTATAAATGTCTTCATCTTCAACGAAACTTTATAATACTGAACTGAAATGCTCCTGTAGTTTAGCTTCCTCTTCATAGGACAAATTAGACTGAATCAGTTCAGCATTGATCCCTCCTAAAGCTTCTTTGACTTTGTCAAGAGTCGCTTCACCAGTATATAAAAATAGAGCCGATGTCCCTTCAGTTACCTTGCTCTTGATATCGTTAATAAAGTTGTCGTTGATGCCGTAATCACGAAAGGAACCTCCTAAAGCTCCCATTGAGGCTCCGACAGCTATACCTAAGATGGGGCAGAAAAAGATTAATCCGAAGAGCAACCCCCAGAAGGCTCCATCTAATGCGCCTAAACCTACTATATTGACAGCTTGTTTGGTTCTGGGTTTCTTTTTCCCTTTAGGCCAAGAAACAGTAGCAGCATCTTTGATGTCAATGATATGCTCCTTTTGTAATTGCGCTAATTTAGTTAAAATTTCTCCGGCTCCCTCAGCCGTATTGAATTTCCAAACCGTAAATGAATTCATGAGCTTAGCTTGTAATAGATTCTACATACTCATTAATTATACTGATAACAAACCCTAGATTGTGCTGAAGCATCCGAGAAAACCATTAGTGATCTGTCAACTTTGAAATGATGAATTGAGTTATGTCTTTTACAAATTGTGATTTAAGTTAGTCTAAATTTGCAACTCCAATCCAGGAGGAAGCGGATTGGGGAGTTTTATAGTGCTACGCACTGGGGACAGGAACAAGGGGAAAGGGAATCCATGAGGGGGTTTGAGTTCACCCATCGCTGTTACTCCAAGCAGTTTCTTGAACCCAGAAATGAATTGCATTTGATCAATTGGGAAGGGGTTGTTTCCGTTTCATCCATTGGGAATAGGGGATATTGATAATTATCCCAATAATTTGAGCAGCAAGGATGGTTAAGATCGCATCGGCTCGTGCGACAGAAGTAGCAATAAAAATCGCCAACCCGAGATTACGCGCGATCGCGGCGATGGCAACGCTAGCCTGCAACTGGGGTTCGTAACCCGTGGCTAAGACATGACCGATTGCCAATAGCACCACATTAAACAGCGCGATCGTGAAAAAAGACAACCAGCCCAAACTTAACAGCAACTGCGAGTTAATGAGGTATATTAACAAGACGACCACTAAAATTAATAGAAGCACTTTCGATACATTATTCAGAATTTTCGCTAATTTTTTGACCCACCCCGCTTGAATTTGATTGATGGCAAAACCGATAGCGAGGGGTAAAAGCTGTACCAAAGCAACCTGTTTAACCACGCCCCCAATATTCAGCCTGACTGTTGTTGCCTCAGGAAATCCAGCTTGAAAGAAACTGAGAATTAAGGGGGTGACGACAATTGTAATTAGAGTCAGAGTCACCTGCATATCCAAAGCGACATCTCGACTCACCCCTCCTAGAGAAATCCGTTGTGTCAGCAGAGGCGGTCCCGGAATAGCCATCAGTAGTGCGAGCGCGATCGGGACCGGTCTGGGCAAATCGACGGTTAAAATCAATAATGCCAACAGTAAAGGCGGCACAATTACCGTAGCGAGAAGCGTTCGGATCATCAAGTCGGTCTGTTGCCAAAATTCGCGCAGTTGAGTCAGTGACAAGCTCATTCCGAGAGAAAGAACAAACGTCAAGATCGTTACGAATACAAACCCCTGAAACAAGGGATTATTGAAGTTGATGATGTCCATGAGTGGAAAACCTCTGAGTTAATTTTTAGAGCTTGGTCTAAGGAAAACAAAGCAGG
>JAVLCL010000585.1:0-1794 GCA_031580825.1 Halothece sp. Uz-M2-17 | reverse complement strand
GAACAAATCACCCGCAATTATTTTGTTCCCGGTTTTCGAGTTAAAAAAATATTACCTGCAATCACTGACCAGTTACCAATGACTAATGACACTCATTGAAACAATTAAAGCTGACTACAAACGCTTTCCTGCTAACCAAAGTTACGATATCTATGCCGAGGACGTTTATTTCCAAGATCCCTTAACCCAATTTCGAGGGCTGGAACGCTATCAGTCTTTAATCAACTTTATCAGCACTTGGTTTAAAAATATCAACCTCGAACTCCATGACATCCGCCAAGAAGATAACACCATCCATACCGAATGGACATTAAACTGGACAACGCCCCTTCCTTGGCAACCGCGCATCTCTATCCCCGGTTGGAGTGAGTTAAAGGTGAATGGCGAGGAAAAAATTATTTCTCATATTGATTATTGGCATTGTTCCCGTTGGGAGGTTATCAAACAACATTTTCCTCTGTAACAATGAGGATAATGTAAACTTTTTTTAAAACAAGGAGTTAGATAACAATGCGCGTCATTTTAATGACTGGTAAGGGTGGAGTCGGGAAAACCTCAGTTGCAGCAGCAACAGGGTTACAATGTGCCAAGTTGGGCTATAAAACCCTTGTCCTAAGCACTGATCCAGCGCACTCTCTTGCTGATAGTTTTGATCAAGAAATGAGTCATGAACCGACACAAGTGAGACAAAACTTGGATGGTGCAGAATTAGATGCCTTAATGGAATTAGAAGCTAACTGGGGAGCAGTCAAACGCTACATCACCGAAGTGTTACAGGCACGAGGCTTAGAAGGGGTACAAGCCGAAGAACTGGCAATTCTTCCCGGAATGGATGAAATTTTCGGTTTAGTGCGCATGAAACGCCACTATGATGAAGGGGAATATGATGTTTTAATTGTTGATTCTGCACCCACCGGCACGGCATTACGCCTCTTGAGTATTCCGGAAGTGGGGGGATGGTATATGCGACGGTTTTATAAACCCTTTCGAGGAATGTCGGCAGCGTTACGCCCGATTGTTGAGCCGATTTTTCGCCCCATTGCTGGTTTTTCCTTGCCTACAGAAGAGGTGATGGACGCGCCTTATGAATTCTATGAGGAAATCGAAGCCCTAGAAAAGGTTTTAACCGATAATCAAAAGACTTCTGTACGACTGGTGACCAACCCCGAAAAAATGGTGATTAAAGAATCGGCAAGGGCACATGCTTATTTGAGTTTATACAATGTCGCCACCGATATGGTGGTCGCCAATCGCATTATTCCCGATGAAGTCAATGATCCGTTCTTCAAACAATGGAAAGAAAGTCAGCAACTCTATCGCCACGAAATTCATGAGAATTTCCATCCTTTACCGGTGAAAGAAGTCCCCTTATTCTCTTCCGAAATGTGTGGTTTAGAAGCTCTGGAATTACTGAAAGAGACTTTATATCAAGATGAAGATCCCACCCAAGTTTATCACCAAGAAAATACGATTCAGGTAAAACAAGAAGAAGATGGTGCTTACAGCTTGGAATTATATCTACCTGGCATTACCAAAGATAAAATCCAACTGAATAAAACAGGGGATGAATTAAATATTCGCATTGGAAATCATCGGCGGAATTTGGTGTTACCGCAAGCCCTAGCAGCCCTCCAACCGCGAGGGGCAAAAATGGATGAGGATTACTTAAAAATTCGCTTTGCCAGTTAATTCGTCATACAAAAAAGAGGAGAAACAGGTTAGTTTGATCTCCTCTTTTCTGCTCATTCCCAAAACTTAACTAGCGATAGTTTTGACGCTGAATATCACGGAGTC
>JAVLCL010000583.1:0-1803 GCA_031580825.1 Halothece sp. Uz-M2-17 | reverse complement strand
CAAACTGCTGCTAAATCCCAGACTTTTGGGATTGCTTCCACGGCAGCTAAAGCAGCACCACTTGCCACTAATAAGAAGCTATAGGTACAAACGCCAACAATCCGAGTTTTACAAGGTAAGGGTTGCGTGATGGCGGGCATACTACGCACACATAAACTAAATAAGTGGCTTTGACTGAGGGGATCTGGGCTAGTTTGGATCGCTTCTCCATTGCGATAGGCTCCATTGTTTCCCACTAAGCCTGAGTCATTAAGCCAAAAGCCATGGAAAGATTGTTGCAAAATTGGAAAATGAACATAGCCAAACACCGGTCTTCCTTGGTAGAGGAGTCCTAAAGAAATGCCCCATACTGGAATACCGCGAGTGAAGTTAGTTGTCCCATCAATGGGATCGATGACCCAGCACCATTCCCGATCTGGGAAAGTATGAACTGTTTCTTCTGTGAGAACACCATGATCAGGAAATTGATGCGCGATCGCGCTGCGAATTTTTTCATCTGCCCACTGATCGGAACTGGTGACCAGAGATCCATCAGGTTTTTGTTGTGCTTGTACTTTCCCAAACTGTGTTACAAGGGTTTTTCCAATCTCTTCAGTTAACCCTTGGCTAAAGACTAAAGCATCCTTTAAAACTTGTTCCATATCATTTGATCTCTATTAAATACCGATTACCCATCTAAATCTCCTTCCATTACAGTGGCAATGGCTTGATTGGTTGAGGTTTGAAATTCTGAGACATTGACCCGATTTAGAAGCGCGATCGCGCCTAACATTCCTAAAGCCTGTAAACCAAAGACTAAGCCATAAGCAAAGACAGGCGCTGTAAACAAAGCCTTACCAATATCTAAAACCACACCACCGATCACTGTCGCCAGAGCCCGTGCTAAAGCCTGAGCTAACCCCCAAGCCCCAATAAAGGTTCCTGCCGTTTCTGCTGCGGTCAAGTCTAACATTAAACTAATTGCGCCTGTTGTTGTCAATCCTGCTGCTAAACCAAAGAGAAAAACAGCAGATTTGAGTAATAGGGGCTCTTGACTAAATCCCGATAAAATAATCAGAATAAAACTCCCAGCAACTAATACGCATCCTAAACGAGTGGTGTTTTGTTTTCCCAGTCTTGGGGCGACAGCAAACCCTGTACCGCTCACACCAATTAAAGTTCCTAATCCCCAAAAAGCATTTAACTGTGTTGTTTGTGAAATCGGTAAATCAAAGACCTCTCCACCATAAGGCTCTAACACAGCTTCCTGCATAAATAAACTAATCGTCATCATAATCAGGAAGCTAAAAAACAGACCCGTTTGTCGGCTTGCAGTCAAAATTCTTATTGCCCGTCCTAAAGTGACACTATCTTCGCGATCAGCCACTGTGGAACGACTGGTATAACGGGAATATTTTTTTTCAACGCCCCAAGTCGCTAAAAAGGCTAAGGCAAGAACCACTAAAGGAACAATGATAAAGAGACGATTAATTCCACCTTTGAGGGTTTCCAGTGGCGTTTGAATCACTTTTTCATTACTCAATAACAAACTGCCTATATTCGCACTCCATACCACCCCTTCTTGCTGAAGACTTTGTAGGAGAATGCCACCACTGACACCGCCAATGACAATTCCGACCATCAACATTGACCACACTGTTCCCACCAATTTTGATCGATTATCCTCTTCCGAAACATCAACTAACAAAGCAGCAAATGGGGTCGAACTAGAACTTAAAGCTAAGCCATAAAAAATAAAAATTAATCCTAATAAAATAGTGAAAATAGTGGTTTCTCCACTCCAAACCCAACCGCCTGCTTCTC
>JAVLCL010000582.1:0-1803 GCA_031580825.1 Halothece sp. Uz-M2-17 | reverse complement strand
CACACTGATTATTGTTCAGGGCGAGTAATCGCTCTTTATTTGATCCTTGACGAATATCAGCTAGAGTAAAGCGTTCCACTTGTTCCGCTTTAATATTGCTATGCGTTTTCTCTTCGACATAGTCAGGAAGATAGCTATAGGAGTAACCAAATACAGAATCTTTTGCAAATTCAGTTTCATGAACCGGAATTTCCCCTTCATCGGAAACAATATAGTGAATGCTATCTCTAGTAATGCGTCCCCCTTCAAAAAAGGCTGGAGTGAGAAAATGGGCATCAAAAGGACCTAATTCTTCAGCAATGACATCGGTTTCGAGGGGATAATGTCCGCGCAGGGTAGAGTCAGACCGACTCACGACTAGGAAATCTGTGATATTTTCTGCGGTAAGGGCTTTTTTTAGATTTTGACAAACGTCTCGCGTGCGCTGCGCTGCATTTTCCGGCGATAAAGCGCGAGTATTGGTCAAGACAAAGAAAATGGAAACCTCATCTTGCAGTCCAAGGCGTAGGGTTTCTACATCCCACTGCATCAGCAATAAACAACTGTGTACGGTTTGAGAACCGGTGGGATCATCATCAAGGACTATAATTTTAGATTCCGTGGTCATGGTCTGTTAATTCATGGCAATATTATTACCACATTAACTTGTTACATAACGCTGATAAAGTTTTTGCACAGTTTTTAACACTTTATCCAAAGAAGAGGTCTGCGCTGGATCGTATTGCTGAACTTGAGTTAAGAGTTTTGCTTCTTCACTTGCCATTTCTCCGTCACTATAAATTAATCCACTAATAGCTTCGATTAGATCTTCGTATGATTCTTGGCTGGGATATCCCCCAAAGTATTCTTCTAACCACTGATAACATTCTTGGGGTCGCACTGTTTTGAGTTCATAAAGTAAAGCCCGAATTTCAGGATCATCTGCTAGTTGATGTTTCTCGGCAGTTTTGATTAAATATTGACGTTCTTCGGGTTGAAATTTGCCATCAATCCAAGCTGCACCAATTAAGATTTTCAGTAAGCGTTTGGATGTATTGGGTTTTTGTGTCATAGGAGGTTGGTTCAATCGCGAACTTTCAATTCTTCCTGATTTTAACGGAGTTCTGGACGAAAGATTCAACGACTCCCGTTATAATCTTTGATTTAACGGGAGATTGACAGTTCCAACGCTGTCCTAAATAGTTGCAATAGCCCATATAGCCTTGATTTAGTACAGACTTCCGAATACTTCTCTAGTTCGGATTATCTCTAAGACTTGTTGGAAAGTCGCTGTTTAGACAGGACATCTTAGTCGAGGTGGGCGAAGAGACTTAAAACTTATTCACGAGAGGATTATCTCCTATGTATCGTGTACCAGTTCGTGCGACCTGAATTGGTCGGTTGAATCGGCGTAGCCCTTACGCCACAGGGATTTCCACCCCTGTCCTTCGTGGAAAGCTCTCCTCATCTGGAGAGTGGCGACGCTGGTAGTAAGCAATGAATCCAGTGGAATGCACGCCCCTAACGTAACGGTTGCTGGTAGGGATTAACTGGCTACCGTGCTAGAAGGAGAATTGGAAGGATGAACATAGTCTAAGCTAATGATTAAACTGCGTAATACACGGAATAGCCAAACTATCCCTGATAGGCTATGACCAAAAGGTGAGAAGGTGGTTTATATGTTTGACTGTCATATAAACGTGGAAACACAATCCTTCCGCAGAAAAGTTAGCCTGCCTAACCAATTCGTATGTTTAACCAATACAACAGATTAAAGTCAGTGAAGAGGTCGCCCCCTCCACTGCTCTACAAAACGGTACGTGA
>JAVLCL010000581.1:0-1805 GCA_031580825.1 Halothece sp. Uz-M2-17 | reverse complement strand
TCTTGCAATTAGCTGGAAAGGCTGATCACTCCCATTATTGCCTATTGCCTCATATAGCAGTCTGGAATCAGTTATGAGAGAGCAATTCTGGTTTAAGGCAATAGGCAATAGGCAACAGGCAATTTGCCCCAAAAATTTCTCATGAATCATTGCTGATTGCTATATCCACAAGCCAATTTAAATGCTTAACAGCTTAAGTCAATGATTATTTTAATTCGTGATTAGTTTTTCGAGTAGCCAATTTCCCCATTTGCCATGATAAGGATTAGTAATTTCAGTAATTGCACTTTCGGAATAATGAAAATCATAAAAACTAATTATATTTCCATAAACGGCATTGGGCATAAAAAGAGTATCTGGATCTAAACTAAGAGATTGTAAGTCAAAAATTTTGGGTTTAGAATTAGGAGCATAATCAATCATAATGCTAAAACCATATTTACATTTTTGTAATATTTCTAAGCAGTTCATTGTTCCGCTTAAAAATTTAGGTGACCAACCTTTTTTACCTTGATAGCGACGACTTCCGCCCCCATATTCAAACATAACGATTTTAGGCAATTGAGAAGAGGAAAGGGCTTGGATTTGCTCAATAACGACCACTTCCCATCCTTCAATATCTAGTTTAAGACAGGTAATTTCTTCTATACCAGTGAGTTTAATTAGCTCTGGTAAATTAATTGTAGGAACGAGTTTTGTTTGTTTAGAAGATGCAAACCACTCTGACTCTAAAGAGTTAAAATTACGATTAGATAAATAAGCAAATTTCCCTAAATGTAACGCTTGATTGCCATTTTTATTAGATAAGCAACATTCTAATAACTGAATTGAATTTCGCTGACAAATACGACGCAGTTTTTTATTGGGAGAAGGTTCAATCGCAATGGTTGAAAAACCTAACTGAGCAAATAAATCACAATAAAATGCAAAGCTACCGACTCCAACATCTATACAAGTTCCTTTTCGAGCAAAGTCAACGTCTGGTAATATTTCTTTAAGTAAATTCTGACAACAGGCTTCGACACGCATAAAAATTACTGAGATGAGAAAAATACTATTACAACCGCCTGAGTCATTGTAGGGTGAGCAACGCCCACCCTAATTAATCTGTTGCGGTACAAACAGACCATTGATCAGTTACCAAAGAACGAAGAACAAAACATTGAGAATGCACCTCATGAGAGGTGAAAACTGCTATATTAAATAACCTTTGCTGCTCGTAAACCGAAATAAAGTCCGAGAGCAAGGACGGTATAACCAATTAAAATACCCAGATAAGCAACTGCACCAGACATAATGCTTTAAACTCCTTTTATAATTACCTTTCCTAGACTAGCAGATTAGCTGTTAAAGGTTTAGTTGATTGGGTTAATTTCAAAGATAACTTGTAACGCTTTGTTTTCCCAAGGCGGAATCACTAATAAATTTTCTCCTGTATTGAGGGCGTTACGAGGGGCTGTCCACGGTTCGAGACAAGCAAACTCTTTTCCTTTCACTGTCCAGAATACAGCGGTGGTATATTCTGGGGAGAAACTGAGTTGAATGTTAAAGCCTCGTTGGGGAAGGGCTAATGCAGTGACTTGACGGGATAAGGGATGCAGTTGGGCATCAATTTCATCTTGGTTGAGATCAAATTTTCCCTCGTAGTCGTAAGTCCCTTGATTGACGTTATCTTTATATTGACTCGCGGGAATATCCAGTTCAATTTGATTTTTATCCGTTACCCAAAAATAGGGATGTAACCCTGTGGAAAAGGGCATTGGTTGACTAGAATAGTTATGATAATTTTGATCGAGGGTCAGAGT
>JAVLCL010000048.1:0-12236 GCA_031580825.1 Halothece sp. Uz-M2-17 | reverse complement strand
AACAACCCGATGCTAAAGCGGGCTGGATTTTGGATGGATTTCCTCGTACCCTCAACCAAGCAGAATTTTTAGATCAACTGCTTAATGAACTTAACTCCGCTTACGACTTGGTGGTTTATCTAGATGTCCCTGATGATGTCCTGATGGAACGCTTATTAGGGCGCGGACGTAAAGATGACACCAAAGATACAATCCGTCATCGTCTTGATGTTTTCCATAACCAAACCGAAACCCTTATTCATTTTTATCAAAAGCGGAATCACTTTTTACAAGTCGATGGCAATCAGCCTTTACCAAAAGTGACCGAGCGTATTAAAACCGCGATGCAAGAAGGGTATTAAAGCCTGTAGTGGCGAATTTTTGCTAAAATCATCGAGGGGTAGCATTGGCTTTTTTGACCCCAATTTTCTAAAAAAAGTCAAATCATTGAATATTCTCGGCAAGGAGAAACAAAATCTTATGTCTAAACAAGACTTAATCGAGATGGAAGGAACTGTGACTGAGTCCTTGCCTAACGCGATGTTTCGCGTGGACTTAGAAAACGGCTTCAATGTGTTAGCTCATATTTCTGGCAAAATTCGCCGTAACTACATTAAAATTCTACCTGGCGATAAAGTCAAAGTCGAGTTAACGCCTTATGACTTAACAAAAGGACGCATTACTTATCGACTGCGTAAAAAGTAACTTTGCTTTGACATATTTTGCAAAACACGATACAATGAAAGGCTTGTAGTCTATCGAAAACGACCATGAAAGTTCGACCTTCAGTGCGAAAAATGTGTGAGCGTTGCCGAGTCATTCGCCGTCGAGGGCGAGTGATGGTAATTTGCTCCAATCCTAAGCATAAACAACGTCAAGGGTAAAACCTAATTATCCAAATCTTAGCAGAAAAAAACAACTAGGGAGAGAAACGTGGCACGGATTGCAGGAGTAGATCTTCCGCGTGACAAGCGCGTTGAAATTGCACTCACTTACATTTACGGAATTGGCTTATCCCGTTCTCAAGAGATCTTAGCAGCAACGGGTGTTAACCCCGATAAACGGACTAAAGATCTTGATGTGAACGAAGAAAGCACCCTTCGCTCTTATATTGAAGAAAACTACCAAGTTGAGGGGGATTTACGACGCTTAGAAAACATGAACATTAAGCGTCTGGTCGATATCGGAACCTATCGTGGTCGCCGTCACCGCTCAGGCTTACCTGTACGGGGTCAACGGACTCGTACGAATGCTCGGACTCGTCGCGGAAAACGACTCGCGATCGCGGGTAAAAAGAAACCCCCAGCTAAAAAATAAGTACTCTCGATTCCCAAGCATCCCTTGTAGTCATTAAACCGAAAACCTTATGGCGCGACAAACTAAAAAAAGTTCCTCTAGAAAAACAAAACGTAACGTCCCTAGTGGCGTTGCTCATATCCAGTCCACCTTTAACAATACCCTCGTCACTATTTCTGATACCAAAGGCGATGTCATTTCTTGGGCCTCAGCAGGGTCTAGTGGCTTCAAAGGCGCGAAAAAAGGCACGCCATTTGCTGCTCAAACGGCAGCAGATCAAGCGGGTCGCCGAGCAACCGAGCAAGGAATGCGTCAAGTGGAAGTGATGGTGAGTGGCCCAGGAGCCGGTCGAGAAACCGCAATTCGTGCTCTCCAAGGAGCCGGATTAGAAATTACTCTCATTCGGGATGTGACACCAATTCCCCACAATGGGTGTCGTCCACCGAAACGTCGTCGTGTTTAGAACCGCCGATGGGTTATTGGTTATTTGTGGTACAAACAAGTAGCGAATAGCAAATCACGAAATCAATCAAGGGAGGTTGCTCTGTGGCGCAGCTTAAAGACTTTACTGTCGATTGTGTCGAATCCAAAACTGATCATAAAACACAAAACCAATATAGCAAGTTTGTCTTAGAACCTTTAGAAAGGGGTCAAGGCATTACAGTGGGGAATGCCCTCAGACGAGTTTTGCTATCAAACTTAGAAGGAACTGCCGTAACTGCCACGCGGATTGCGGGAGTCACTCATGAATTTGCAACAATCCCGGGAGTGAGAGAGGATGTCCTTGAAATCTTACTCAATTTGAAAGAACTGGTCTTTAGAAGTTACTCTCCCGGACCGCATATTGCCCGTTTAGCTGCCACAGGACCAGCTACCATTACTGCAGGAGACTTCAATGTCCCTTCGGAAGTGGAAGTCATTGATCCAAGCCAGTATGTGGCAACCCTTGCTGATGGGGCAAAACTGGAGATGGAAATTCGGATCGAGAGGGGAACCGGATATCGCATCGTTGATTTGGAAAAGGAAGATGTGAGTTCCTTAGATTTTCTCCAAATTGACGCTGTTTTTATGCCCGTTTCTAAAGTCAAATATACGGTGGAAGAAACCCGTTTGGATGAGGGAGAAAGTAAAGACCGTTTAATCTTAGAGATTACAACTAACGGTAGTGTGAAACCAGATGAAGCCCTTTCGCAAGCAGCAACGGTACTGGTGGAACTGTTCCATCCCCTCGGTGATTTGAATATTCAACCTTCTCCTGAAGAACAGGAAGAAGAAGAAGACCCCAACGGACAGATTCCCATCGAAGAATTACAACTCTCGGTGCGGGCTTATAACTGTCTCAAACGGGCTCAAATTAATTCTGTTGCCGATTTACTTGACTATACCCACGAAGATCTTCTTGAGATTAAGAATTTCGGGCAAAAGTCAGCAGAAGAGGTGGTTGAGGCGTTACATGACCGCCTTGGCATTACCCTTCCCCAAGAAAAATCGGCAGCCAGTTAAGTTAACCTTGTCCAATCACTTGATTCACGAAGGAGGCTAATCATGCGTCATGGTCGTCGCGTAAAAAAACTGGGTCGTCCGGCTGACCAACGCCGGGCTTTATTACGCTCTTTGGCAACGCAATTAATTCAACATGGACAAATTACAACCACTAAAACTCGTGCGAAAGCTGTGCGTTCAGAAGTGGATAAGTTGATCACTTTGGCAAAAGATGGCTCTTTGTCTGCTCGCAGACAAGCCATTGCCTATCTCTATGATAAAAAGTTGGTTCATTCTTTATTTGAGAATGTGCAACAACGCTATGGTAATCGTAATGGCGGTTACACCAGAGTGTTAAGAACCGTTCGCCGTCGTGGTGATAACGCTGAAATGGCGATCATTGAATTGGTGTAAGTGATTGCCTAGAGATAGATGGATAACAAAGAGTCAGCAAAAACCAAACGAGTTGCTCTGGTTATTCAGTATTTAGGAACAGCGTTTTATGGCTGGCAACGGCAACCTCATTATCGAACAGTACAAGAAGAAATTGAATGTGCGATTAATCGCACCATTGCCTCAGAAGAGTGGATTCCCCTCCACGGGGCAGGAAGAACCGATAGTGGCGTTCATGCTGCAGCCCAAACTGCTCACTTTGATGTCACCAGCCCCATTCCCGCTGAAAAATTTGCGACGGTTCTAAACAAGCAGTTGCCCGATGAAATCTTGATTCGAGCTTCAGCAAAAGTCCCTCCTGAGTGGCACGCTCGATTTTCGGCAACCTATCGGCGCTATCGGTACACCCTTTACACCGCAGCAACCCCCAATCTGTTTGTTGTTCCTTGGAGTTGGCATTATTATTATGCCCCTATTGATGAAGCAGCGATCGCTGCTGTTCTGAAACCATTGCTGGGGTATCATGATCTAGCAGCCTTTTGTCGCGCTGGTTCCGATCGCGCCCATACGTGGGTTAACGTTCAAGATGTGCAGTGTATCCGAAACGGTCCTCTCGTTGAAATTGAAATTCAAGCGGATGGGTTTTTGTATGGAATGGTGCGGTTGTTAGTTGGGTTGCTGGTGAAAGTGGGAACGGGAGAACTGACGCAAGCCGAGTTTGCAGAAATTTGGCAGCACAAACAGCGCGATCGCGTTAAATATTCTGCTCCAGCCAAGGGCTTATGTCTCTTGCGTGTGGGATATGAAAACTTTCCCTTCCCCCAATCAATTTGGTTTAATAGTCAACCTCATTTTTACTTCAATACAGAGAACTACTATGACAGTTAATCAAACTCCCCTGCCAAACGCAGAAACCCTAGAAAAAAAGTGGTATGTCATTGATGCCACTGGCTATCGCCTCGGTCGTCTCGCCAGCGAAATTGCCGATATTATTCGCGGTAAAAATAAACCCACCTACACCCCCCACATGGATACCGGCGATTTTGTCGTTGTGATTAATGCCGATAAAGTAACCGTTAGTGGGAATAAAGGGAATGAAAAACTTTATCGCCGTCATTCTGGGCGACCTGGTGGCATGAAAGTTGAGACATTTAATCAACTGCAACGGAGAATTCCAGAACGGATTATTGAACAAGCGGTAAAAGGAATGCTTCCGAAAAATCGCTTAGGTCGGCAACTCTCAAAAAAATTGAAAGTTTACGCCGGTCCTGAACATCCACATCAAGCACAACAGCCGGTGGAAATCACCCCTTCTCGTTAAAGAACACAGGAGATTAGAACCTTATGCAAGCTACTGATAATAATCGCGTCGTTTATTGGGGAACTGGTCGTCGGAAAAGCTCGATCGCGCGGGTTCGACTCATTCCCGGGAATGGACAAGTTCAAGTCAACACTCGTAGTGGGGATCATTACTTTAATTACAACCCCAATTACATTTCCGCAGTTAAAGCCCCCCTAGAAACATTGGGCTTAGAAAACGATTACGATATCTTAGTAAATACTCACGGTGGTGGCTTAACTGGACAAGCGGAAGCAGTTCGTCTGGGTGTTGCCCGAGCTTTATGTAAACTTGATCCCGAAAACCGTTCCCCTCTTAAAACAGAAGGTTACCTCAGTCGTGATCCCCGAGCGAAAGAGCGGAGAAAATACGGCTTACGCAAAGCAAGAAAAGCCCCTCAATACTCAAAACGTTAAAATTAGATCGAAGAGAGCATTGTCCCTTGCTCTCTATGCCCTTTATTCATTAATTAGGAGGTTTATTATGGCAAAAGAAGGTATTCATCCCGAGTGGTATCCCGATGCAAAAGTCATTTGCAATGGGGAAGTTGTGATGACCGTTGGCGCAACCCAACCCGAATTGCACGTTGATGTCTGGTCTGGAAATCATCCCTTCTATACCGGAAATCAGAAGATTATTGACACCGAAGGACGGGTTGATCGCTTCCTGCGTAAATATGGCATGTTTGATGACAACGAGGAAGAAGGAAAATAGCATCCTTAGGAAACATTAAGATCAAGGAGGTTAACGACACATATAATCGAAGTAACCCATAACAAATAACCCATAAGAATAACAAATTACCAATTAACCTGATGGCTGAATCCTACGTCTTGGAAAAACTGCAATCAGTCGAAGAAACCTACAACGAACTGACTCGACGTTTAGGGGATCCCGATATTGCGACTGATCCAGAAGAACTCCAACGGGTCGCAAAAGCGCGGTCTTCTTTGGAAGAAACCGTCGAAACTTACAACCAGTGGAAGCAAGCACAAACCGATCTCAAAGAAGCCCAAGAAGTCTATAAAGATGCTGACGGCGATCCAGAAATGCAAGAACTTGCTGCTGCGGAAGTACAGGAGTTGGAACAAAAACTGGAGGAGTTAGAGAGTCGGATGAAGCTGCTTCTGCTGCCCCGCGATCCGAATGATGAGAAAAACATTATGTTGGAAATTCGTGCGGGAACCGGCGGTGATGAAGCCTGTCTTTGGGTTGGCGACTTAGTCCGGATGTATTCTCGGTATGCAGAAAGTCAAGGCTGGAAACTCAGCCTCGCTAGTGAATCTCTCTCGGAAACAGGAGGATTTAAAGAGGCAATCTTAGAAATTAAAGGCGATCGCGTTTATAGCAAACTCAAATTTGAAGCGGGCGTTCACCGTGTCCAACGAGTTCCCGCAACAGAAGCAGGAGGGCGTGTTCATACTTCGACTGCAACCGTTGCTGTGATGCCGGAAGTCGATGATGTAGAAGTGGAAATTGACCCCAAAGATGTAGAAATTACAACCGCTCGTTCCGGTGGTGCTGGGGGACAAAATGTCAATAAAGTAGAAACAGCAGCAGACTTGTATTATAAGCCTCTTGGGATTCGGATTTTCTGTACTCAAGAGAGGTCTCAACTGCAAAACCGAGAACGGGCAATGCAGATTCTGCGGTCAAAACTGTATGAAATGAAACTGCGGGAACAATATGAGTCAGTGACTTCCATGCGACGCTCGCAGGTTGGAACGGGAGGACGTTCCGAAAAAATTCGCACCTATAATTATAAGGATAACCGCGTTACTGATCACCGTCTCGGGGTTAATTTCAATCTAGAACCAGTTCTAGAAGGAAACTTAGAAGACCTGATTCAATCTTGTATTTCCCAAGACCAACAAGAACGTTTGGCAGAATTAACAGAAAAATCGGAATAATTTGAAAAATTGCGATAAAATTGCCAAATTAAAGTAAAATACTGAAAACTGATTTTATTCACGGTTAATCGTTCTCAGGCAATAACTTCAATCTGGGGAAGAAATTAATGCAATTTGACCCCAATTAATAGTGTTGATTGTCATTCTCTTGAAGCTAGAGAGCGATTAAAATGGATAGTATCATAGCGGTGGAAGGCATAGAAGTAAAAGTAGAGAAAAGATTATGACAGACGCACCGATTGCCCCTGTGGTGCTCGTCATCCTTGACGGTTGGGGGGAACGCCAAAGCAAAACAGCAAACGCGATCGCGCAGGGGAATACGCCTGTGATGGATAGCTTAAGAGAAGTGTATCCTCTAACCTTCATCCAAGCCTCTGGCAAAGCAGTCGGGTTACCCGAAGGACAAATGGGGAACTCTGAAGTCGGTCATCTCAATATTGGGGCGGGTCGAGTCGTCCCCCAAGAATTAGTGCGGATCAGTGATGCCGTTGAAGATGGATCCATCCTAGACAACCCAGCACTAGTGGATACTTGTCAAAAGGTCAAGGCAAGTCAAGGAAAACTACATCTGATGGGTTTATGCTCCGCAGGCGGGGTTCATTCTCATATTTCCCATTTACTTGGCTTATTAAAACTGGCAAAAGCCCAAGGAATCAGTGAGATCTGTATTCATGCGTTTACCGATGGACGAGATACCAATCCGACCGATGGCATTTCTGTAATCGAAGAGATTCAAACTTATACCCAACAAGTCGGTCTCGGCAAAATTGTTACCGTCAGTGGTCGCTATTATGCAATGGATCGCGATCGGCGTTGGGATCGCACACAAAAGGCATATGAAGTACTTACTCAAGGAGAGTGTGAAACAGAAATTGATCCTAAGGTATTTCTGAAAGAACAGTATGATCGCAAGATCACAGATGAATTTATCCCGCCGACTCGCGTTGCTGCCGGAGGGGTGGAAGCCGATGATGGGGTAATCTTTTTCAATTTCCGTCCTGATCGCGCCCGACAACTAACCGCTGCTTTTGTTAATCCTGACTTTGATGGCTTTGAGCGTGAACAAATCCAACCGCTCCACTTTGCCACGTTTACACAATATGATCCCACTTTAGCTGTAGAAGTTGCCTTCAAGCCTCAAAACTTAACCAATATTTTAGGGGAAGTGATCGCAAATGCAGGATTAAAACAACTGCGGACTGCGGAAACTGAGAAATATCCTCATGTTACTTATTTCTTTAATGGTGGAGAAGAGAAGCCATTTGCAGGAGAAGAACGTAAGCTGATTAATAGTCCGATGGTTTCCACTTACGATAAAGCCCCTGCCATGTCTGCAGAAGCGGTGACTGATGTTGCTTGTGAAGCGGTTGCACAAGGGATTTATTCGCTGGTGGTCATTAACTATGCTAATCCTGATATGGTGGGTCATACAGGAAACTTAGAAGCAGCTATTAGCGCGATTGAAACCGTTGATCGTTGCTTAGGACGACTGCTAGATAGTATCAGTAAAATGGGAGGCACTGCCCTCATTACAGCTGATCATGGTAACTCTGAATATATGGCAGATGAACAAGGGAATCCTTGGACAGCCCACACCACAAACTTAGTTCCTTTCTTGTTAGTGGAAGGAGAAAAACGCAAAATTCCTCAACATGGCGGGAAAGTCGAACTACGAGAAGGAGGGTGTCTTGCCGATATTGCACCAACGATTTTAGAAATTCTACAATTGTCCCAACCGGAAGAAATGACAGGACATTCCCTGATTGCACCGACGAATGTTCAAGTCAAACCCAATCGCACGCCAGTAGATATTTCCCTATAAATCTTGATAGCCTAGAATCCTATATCTTTATTCAGTAAAACCTATGACAGTTGAACAACTTTTAGAAATTATTTCTGTCGCTTCGGCAATTTTGTTAATTGTTCTCGTCTTACTTCACTCTCCCAAAAGTGACGGTTTAGGCGGGCTTAGCGGTCAAGCCTCCATGTTCACTAGTACCAAATCAGCCGAGAAAACTCTAAATCGGATTACTTGGGCGTTAGGACTGGTTTTTATTAGTACGACTATTGTTTTAAGCGCAGGCTGGGTTTAAAATCGCACCGTCTTCATCCCTTCTTTTTCTAAAAGGAGGGTTATTTTTATACTTTTTGATCAAGATTCAACTGACTCAGAATCATTTCACCGAACCACCAACCCAGAGAACCGGTTAGTCCTACTGCAACAATTAACGTTCCAAACTGTAGAGGCTGACGAACTAACGTTGCAAACTCCTCTCCAACCAGAAAAGCAGCAGTAAGATAACCAATAACCAATGCTGCGATAAAAAAAACAACATTGCCTAAAAAGCGATTGCGCTTCGTGTGATAATTTCCGCGAAAAAAGATGATAGCTTCCGTAAAAAGTGCGGTTAAAACCAAATAAAGACCAATTGGAAATGATAAAAAACTGAGAATAATTGCTAAGGGAAGGATCATAAGGGCAACACTACCCCAAGATTGTAAACGCGCCATCCCGATAGTTAAAAAGATACCACCTGCTGGAGCCCAAAGTATCAGTTCTAGAAAACGCGGAGCAATTAAAGAGATAATTAAGCCAGAAATCACCATTCCCAGCATCATCAAAATTCCAAAGAGATAGTCCTTAAACTGCCAAGGTAATTTCATCATTTTACTCTTAGAATCTAGCTGATTCCATTATGACTCGCTAAAACCAACATTCCCTTTCGGACACACTCAACGGTAAAATCAGCAAGGGAGTAATTCAAAAAAATATAACTCGCTCTCGAAATTATAGTAAGCCTACATAACAGGAGGAAACGAACCGTGGCGAAAAAAACCATTGCCAGCCTCACCGAAACTGATGTTAGCGGTAAACGAGTCTTAGTCCGCGCCGACTTTAATGTTCCCCTTAGTAAGGAAGGTGAAATTACGGATGATACTCGTATTCGCGCTGCTCTCCCGACTATTCAAGATTTAATTCAAAAAAACGCTAAAGTTGTTCTGTGCAGCCATATGGGTCGTCCTAAAGGTGAAGTTAAGGAAAAATTACGGCTCACCCCTGTTGCTGAACGCTTATCTCAGCTTCTCGGACAAGAAGTCGTTAAATGCGATGACTGTATTGGTGATTCCGTCAAACAAAAAGTTGATGCTTTAGAAAATGGTCAGGTTGCATTATTAGAAAATCTCCGCTTTTACTCGGACGAAGAAGCTAATGACCCAGAATTTAGTAAAAAACTTGCTGCCAATGCCGATGTCTATGTCAATGATGCCTTTGGAACCGCTCACCGCGCTCATGCTTCTACAGAAGGCGTAACTAAACACCTCAGCCCTTGTGTTGGTGGTTATCTCATTGAAAAAGAACTTGATTACCTCAAAAATGCAGTTGAGAACCCTCAACGTCCTTTTGCAGCGATTATTGGAGGCTCTAAAGTTTCCAGTAAAATTGGTGTTATTGAAACCTTAATTGAAAAATGCGATAAGTTGATTATTGGGGGTGGCATGATTTTCACCTTCTTTAAGGCACGGGGGATGAGTGTCGGTAATTCTCTTGTGGAGAACGATAAACTTGAACTGGCGAAATCTTTAGAAGCTAAAGCCAAGGAAAAAGGAGTTGAACTTTTATTCCCAACCGACGTAATTATTGCTGATGACTTTGCAGAAAATGCTAATACCCAAACCGTTACAGTAGAAAATATTCCCAATGGTTGGATGGGCTTAGATATCGGTCCAAAAACTGTAGAAGCCTTCAAAGAAGCCTTGTCTGACTGTAAAGGAATTATCTGGAATGGTCCAATGGGGGTTTTTGAAATGGAAGCCTTTGCCAAAGGAACTGAAGCTATTGCTCGCACCTTAGCGGAATTAACTGATAATGGCGCAATTACGATTATTGGTGGTGGCGATTCAGTGGCTGCCGTTGAAAAAGTAGGCGTTGCTAATAAAATGAGTCATATTTCCACTGGCGGTGGTGCAAGTCTCGAACTGCTTGAAGGTAAAGAACTTCCTGGTATTGTTGCCCTCAATGATGCTTAAATTCCTGTCATAAGAGAATCAATTCTTTTTGCTCGTTAAGCAATTTCCTGTCTCGCTTGAATTTCTGATTGAGTGAGGCAGGGATAATTGAAATGTCTTTCGCAAAATGGAGACACCTTCAAGTTTACTGCCGATGCTCTCAAAGTAGCTTGATACAAGGGCGAGGCCTTGCTTTTCTTAATTAAGAAAATGGACGTAACTGGACTCGAACCAGTGACCTCTACGATGTCAACGTAGCGCTCTAACCAACTGAGCTATACGTCCCAATGCTTCACTAGCATAACATTAGTGTTTAAGTTCTGCCAAGCCTTAATGTGGGATTTCATTAATTTAACGGTTCTTTTTTGGATCAGTGGGCATTGAACACACTAAAAAGAGTTGATTTGAGATTTAGATTAAGAAAACGAGAAAGTTAGCGCAATTTCACTGCAAATCTGATAAAATGGCAAAGGTCAATCTAGGCAAGTGAAAGCGTCTTTGACTCAATCGACTACCGAACCCATCCAACTCGATACCCTAACCCAAGAACTGGCAGCAATTCAACAAACTGGTTCTAAACGAATTGCTATTCTTGGTTCTCGTCATGTTCCCATCACTCATCAGCAATTGATTGAGATGATGAGTTATGCACTGGTTTTAGGCGGAAATCGCCTTGTCACTTCTGGTGCTACAGGAACTAATTCTGCTGTCATTAAAGGGGCAATGCGTGCTGATCCGAACCTATTAACGGTCATCCTCCCGCAAAGTCTTAAGAAGCAACCCAAAGAATCCCAAGATCAACTGGCTCAAGTGATTCACTTAGTCGAAAATCCAGAACAAGATGAACTCTCTTTGGGAGAGGCTAGCTCCTTATGTAACCGAGAAATTATCTCTCGCTGTCAGCAACTGATCTGCTTTGCGTTTCATGATAGTCACACACTGCTGAAAACCTGTGAAGAAGCAGAAGAAGACCGTAAACTCGTCACGTTATTCTACTTTGATTAACCTATGGCAACTTCGATTCCGGCTTTACTTCTTTACTCTTTGGCAGGAGGAGCAATTTTAATTTATTTTCCTTACTTAATAGTTGTTTGGGGGCGTTTGCAAATCGGCTACGATTACCAAGCCCCTCGTGCAATGTTTGACAAATTGCCTCCTTATGCAAAACGGGCAACATGGGCTCATCAAAATGCCTTTGAATCATTTACGTTTTATGCCCCAGCAGCCATTATGGCTTATGTGACTGCCGTTGATTCTCAGTTTGCCTTGTGGGCTAGCATGGCTTATTTAGTGGGGCGCTTTTTTTATCCGATTTTTTATATTGCTAATATTGCCCCTGCGCGATCGTTAATGTTTGGTTTAGGCTCGTTTAGTAGTCTGATCTTGTATGGACTAAGCATCCTTAAACTTAATGCCTGACTGTCATTGTAATTGTTTGCACTTACCTTTACTGAATTTATGGCTTCCACTTACACCTTTGACATCGTAAGCGATTTTGACCATCAAGAAATGGTTAACGCAATTGATCAAGCGCGACGAGAAATTGAAAATCGCTATGATCTAAAAGATTCTCAAACCCGTCTTGAACTGACAGAAGATGTCATTACAGTGAATACAGATAGCGAATTCACACTGGATACAGTTCACGATATTCTGCGAAATAAAGCAGCCAAGCGGAATCTATCCCAAAAAATCTTTGAATATGGCACTGTTGAATCAGCAAGTGGTAATCGTGTGCGTCAAGTGATTAATTTGAAACGAGGAATTGATAAAGAACTGGCGAAAGAAATTACTAAAAAAATCAAGAACGAATTTAAAAAAGTTCAACC
>JAVLCL010000580.1:0-1818 GCA_031580825.1 Halothece sp. Uz-M2-17 | reverse complement strand
CCCCGCCGTGTGTACCGTGATTGGGTTTCCCACCGGCGCAACCACAACCGGAACCAAGATTTATGAAGCAGCAGAAGCAGTGGAAAATGGTGCGGGTGAATTAGATGTGGTGATTAATTTAGGTTGGCTGAAAGGAGGAAGTCCGGAAAAAGTCAATCGCGAAATTGCCGAGATTTGTGAAGAAACAGGGGTCATTGTCAAAGCCATTATTGAAGCTGGGCTTTTAAGCGAAGAAGAAAAACGTTTAGCGGTGGAAGTGTGCTTAGATGCAGGCGTTGATTTTATTAAAACCAATACTGGCTGGTTTGGTGGTGCGACTGTCGCGGATGTGGAACTGATTCGAGACCTGAGCCGTGGTCAAGTGGGGATCAAAGCCTCAGGTGGAATTCGGACACTCGAAAGCGCGATCGCGCTTATTGAGGCGGGGGCACATCGTTTAGGAACCTCTCGCGGAATCCAACTGATTCAGCAACAAGAAAAAATCGGTTATCCAGAGGATGCGGACACTTAGGAATCACTTGCTATGGTGAGAGTTGGTGTCTTAGAAACAGCACATGAGTAAAACTTATCAAGTCACAGGCATCAACCTGAAAGGTGTTCCTTTTGGGGAGCGCGATCGGCTACTGACGATTTTAACCCCAGAACAGGGTCTGATTCGAGCGGTTGCTGGGGGGGCGCGGAAATATCAATCTCGGTTGCGCGGTCGCAGTGAGTTATTCGTTGTCAACCAACTCTTACTGGTCAAAGGACGTTCCTCACTGTATCGTCTGACGCAAGCGGAAACGGTGCAGACTTATCCCAAACTGAGTCAGCATTTGGGGAAACTCGCCGTGAGTCAATATCTTGCCGAAATTATCCTCAGTTTTGCCCTGAGTGACCAACCCCAACCGGAACTGTTTACCCTTTTACAAGAACATTTAAATCGGATTGAAACTTTTGCTGTTTCTACTGAGGCTTTTCCCTCTAGCCTTTTCCCGTTATTGAATCAAGGGATTTTTCATCTGTTATCTTTAGCGGGTGTTGCGCCACAACTCCATCAATGTTGCTTGAGTCAACGCCCTTTAAAACTGGATGAAACTAACCCTCACTGGCGGGTTGGGTTTAGTTACCAAGCTGGGGGGATTGTTCTTCACTCAGAAGAATCCGTCAATCATCTCCTCAATGTTGGAGAATTAAAATTATTACAACAGTTATCACAATCGACCCTTCCCGCTAGTTTCTCAGCAGAAGTGGATCATTTAAAAACGATTGAAAGGCTGTTGCGAAATTATACAGAATATCATTTTCATCGTTCCATTCGTTCCGCAAACTTGGTGGATACCTTACTAAGTCCAACAACTAACGAACAACAAATAACAAGGAACAAATAACAAATAACAAATTTAATGAAACTATCCGAACAAGAACAAACCAACACGACAACTGAAACCACAGATAATAAGCCTTCTCAAACCCCTGCTGATGAAAACACACAGGGGTTTCTTCCCGTCTTAAAAAATTACCGCTTTTTAACCCTTTGGAGTGGACAAATCTTTTCTCAACTCGCGGATAAGGTTTATCTGGTGTTGATGATTAATATTATCGCTAGTCACTTTCAACGCGCTGACCAAACCATTAGCGGTTGGGTTTCCGCAATTATGATCGCCTTTACAATTCCGGCGGTACTGTTTGGATCTCTGGCTGGGGTTTATGTGGATCGCTGGTCAAAAAAAGGGGTTCTCGTGGGAACCAATATTGTGCGAGGACTTTTAGTTTGGTCCGTTCCCCCTTTACTCTATTTTGCTGAGGATTTACCGCCATGGTTTAATTTACCGGTCG
>JAVLCL010000579.1:0-1819 GCA_031580825.1 Halothece sp. Uz-M2-17 | reverse complement strand
CGCGGAAACTTCTATTCGACTTGGACTCCCGGCGATCAAGCCTGGCAACCTCATGAACGGAACACATCCCGTCGGGTGCAAAATATGGGCTTTACCCCAGATGGACGGATCTGGTTACTCGCTCGGGGTGGTCAAATTCAGTTTACTGAATCAGAAGATTTTGACAGTTGGCAAGATCCCGAATATCCTGAATTTTCTAGTGGGAAAGGCTTGCTAGATATCGGCTATCGCAACTCCGATGAACTTTGGGTTGGCGGTGGTAGCGGTGACTTATTCCGTCGTTCGGAAACCGAGGGCATTTGGAAAAAAGACCGTGATGTCCAGCAAGTTCCCGGCAATTTCTATCGAGTGAAGTTCTTCAATCCTGAGAAAGGATTTATTCTCGGCGATCGCGGGACTGTGCTTAAATATGAGGGATCGGCTGATGCTGCGTAAAGAAAACGTGGCAATTGTTAAAACATTTCTTATCATGTATTAATGAAGCATCAATTTTTGTAAAAGGAGTAAGGATCAAATGGCAGGAGATACAGGTGAACGTCCCTTTGGTGATATTATTACCAGCGTTCGGTATTGGGTGATTCACAGCATTACCATCCCCATGTTATTTATTGCGGGTTGGCTGTTTGTACAAACGGGTTTAGCTTATGATGCGTTTGGCACCCCTCGTCCTGATGAATATTTCACCCAACAACGGCAAGAATTACCGATCATTAGTGATCGATTTAAGGCAAGAGAAGAAGTCGAAGAATTTAATAAATAAGTAATCTCAACAAGGAGGAGAAACATGACGACCAATCGTCCCAATGAACCCGTTACCTATCCCATTTTTACCGTCCGTTGGTTAGCCGTTCATACCTTAGCGGTGCCGAGTGTTTTCTTTTTAGGCGCGATCGCAGCAATGCAGTTTATTCAAAGATAGGAGATCTCAAAAGTGGTGGATCGTAATCAAAACCCCAATAAACAACCCGTTGAACTGAA
This sequence comes from Halothece sp. Uz-M2-17, assembly GCA_031580825.1. Classification (GTDB taxonomy): domain Bacteria; phylum Cyanobacteriota; class Cyanobacteriia; order Cyanobacteriales; family Rubidibacteraceae; genus Halothece. The sequence continues at coordinate 841 of JAVLCL010000579.1, read as the reverse complement.
TCGGACTTCCCTTTACTTAGGGTTGTTACTCGTTTTTGTCTTGGGAATTTTATTCTCAAGCTACTTCTTTAACTAAAAGTCATTTAACTACTGTTGAAAATTTGTCTAGCCTGATTTGAGGAGAAAAAATTTATGTCTGGGAAAATTCCCCTTTGGATTGTTGCCACCATTGCCGGTTTAGGAATTATTGCTGTTGTCGGTATCTTTTTCTACGGTGCTTATGCCGGAGTTGGTTCTTCCGTCTAGATCCTACTCCTGCTGGAAAACAGACCGCTAGGGGGAATCTCTAGCGGTTTTTTTGATTGAAATCTAAAGCAGAGGATTACTCACCAATTAAAAGTTGCGCGATCGCCTCCTGTTCTTCTAGTTCAAACTTCGGTGGGGTTTGTCGGGAATCAGTAATCAACCAATCTAAAGCAGCAGCTTGCACGTCAATGGTTGTCCCGGTTTTATCTACGCAATAGCGTCCAAAAACCAATTTATCTACCAAACGTACTTTTGGACCGAGGCGAGAGTATTCAAAGATAACACTATTTTTCACCGTTGCCCCGCTACAAATCCAACAGTTAGGACCAATCATCGCAGGACCAATAATTGTCGCGCCATCTTCAATGCGGGTCATGCCTCCAATATAAACCGGTCCGGTAATATTGACCTTATCCCAATTGACCGCTACATTGAGCCCTGTGTAAACCCCAGGAGCAACTTCTTTGCCAGGAATTTCAACATTTTTAATATCGCCAGAGAGAACACCTCGCACTGCATGCCAGTAATCGGGAACTTTCCCAATATCCACCCATTGGAAGTCCATGGGAACGGCATAAAAGGGCGCGCCTTTTGC
>JAVLCL010000578.1:0-1820 GCA_031580825.1 Halothece sp. Uz-M2-17 | reverse complement strand
GCCTCGGGTTTGATTGTTTTCACCACCATAAGATGCAGCCGACATAATCGCTAAAGGGAGATCAAAAAGTCGGGAAAAAATATCACCAACGCGCAACCCTCCTTTCGCAATACAAATGATTTGATTAAACGGCCAACCCGATTGATCAATTTGAATCGCGAGTTGTTCAATGGTTTGATAATATTCTGACCAAGAAATGTATAGATCGGACATTGTTATTTGTTATTTGTTCACTGATCACTGGTTAACTTTTGATAGGCTTTGATCAAATTGCCTTGCATCAATGCAGCAACACCATCTAAGGTGTGTAAAATATCGAGATTGGGATTTAGTTGCAAAGCAGTATCCAGTGCGGTTTCTGCTGCGTGGGGTTGCCAACGATACAGATGAACAAAAGCAAGATAGGCGTAAGCATAGGGATTATCAGAATCGAGTTCTGTAATTTTTTTAAACTGCGCGATCGCGCTGTCTGCATCTCGTTGTAACACTTCCGAGAGGGCTAAGGGGTAAAGCCAGTCTAACCGGTCTTCCTGCGTCTGTAAACGGTATTTCAGAGCGATTTCGGTTTGCTGCAAATAATCTTGAATCGGATCATATTGATTAATCCGTCCGGTTTGGGCGAAAATTGCATCGAGTGCACTTTCTCCTTGAGGAAGCGTCACCGCAGCCATCCGCAGTTGTGTCACTAAATCTAATTCTGGCGCAGAGGGTGCAGTTGCATTTGCATCAACGGTAACAGAAAGGGAAGGGCTTTCTAGAGCATAAGTTTCACCGGTTTCTCGATTCAAATATCTAGCGCGAAGCGTATAGTTTCCATTTACAATATCTGGCGGAATGAACATTGCTGTGTTTTCTTCTACTTTTAAAGCACTCTCTAAATCATTCACTAAACGCCCCATTGCAATACCATGATCATGTAACCAGAAATGATCGGTTTCTGTTCCTTCCCAAGTTAATAATACAATTCCTTGTTGCAAGGCTTCTCCGTTTCCTTCCCAAGTATAATTAACCGGAATCGGAACACCTTGAGGAATAATTTTTGGAACTTCTACGCTGGTTAATTGAACTGTTACCGGACTATTTTTAATCGGAGTAACCGTAACCGTTGGCTGCTTCTGTTGATAAAGTTTAAGCAAACTTTGATCCGGTAACGTCCAAGTATTTCTTAAGCTAAAATCATTTCCGGTTTCAATGCGTTCCGTAATTAACGTTTGTGCAGATGGAATCGATCCTTGTTCCCCTGTTTTAGTAATAAACCATCGCAGCGATCGCGCATCTTGTTCAATATTACTTTCTTCTACGCCTACTTGCCGACCATAAACCTGAAAATTAGCTTTTGCGCCATAAAAGGAAAAGTTATGTTGATTAATGATGGGAGTAGAGGGTAAAACGCCTAAAGTATGCTTTAAATAAGGAGAAGTTTCCACCATTTCTGCAACCACATCTTGATGTGGATATTCTTTTCCCATTACGGGATAATGTTGCACTCTCGGACTTAAAACTTGCGTAATCCAGTTTCCATTTAAAGGAAATAAATTTAAGATCATCAAAATGAAGCCTAATCCCAAACTCCCAGCAATAAGAGGAAAACGCCATTTTCTAGAAACTAAAAATAGTCCTTGAGCAATCATTAAAGATAAAACCGGTAACAGGGGTAAAATATAACGCGCATCTTTATTAATATTTAGAGAACTCAGGAAATAACCACCGATTAAGAATATTCCTAACCAGCGAATGTTTTGAATTGTTTTTTCATCGAAATGCTGGTGTTTAATCAACCACTGCGTCCCATAAATTAAAAAGCAAACGAAGGGAATTAG
>JAVLCL010000577.1:0-1821 GCA_031580825.1 Halothece sp. Uz-M2-17 | reverse complement strand
GTTGACGGTCAATCCAGTTTTTGAGGAGTGGGTTAACCTGATCCGGGACTTCATCTTGAGGACAATGTCCAACCGATGGTAGAGGAATAAATTCTTCCACCGCCGGAAACTGAGCCAATTCCCGTCCCAGCGCGATCGGTTCCCAGGGATCCGCTTCTCCCCAAACAATCAGGACAGGAGCTTGGACTTGAGGTAATAAATCTTCTGGGAGGGGACCTTGGGAATAGCGGAGAAAAGCGGTAAATACCTGATCGGCTCCCGGTGTTTGCGCAGGAGCGAGGAGGATCTGGATCAGTTCATCAGTGACTGCTGCTGGATTAATGTAGGCTTGCTTGAGAATCGAACGAATAATTTTCGGTCGCGCAATTAAAGAAAAGAAAAAGCGACCCACGGCTCGCTTTCCTAACAAACTTTGTACCCAAGGACGAGAAATCCGTTCATACCAAGCGAGGTGATCCTGTTTGCGCTCATGAAACTGGCGCAGGGCACAGTTTAAAAGCACTAATCCTTGGACTAACTCCGGTGACATCACCGCAACCTGAAGCGCGACAATACAACCAATGGAGTTACCAATCAAAAAAGCCGATCCACCGACAATATCTTGGCAAAAATCCACCAGTTGTTGTCCCCAAGTCTCAAACGTATAGGGAATCTGGTCTGCTGTCTGCACTAATCCGGGTGTTGGTTTATCAGAAAAACCAAAGCCAATCAAATCAATGGCAAACACACGGTAGTGTTGAGCTAAGACAGGTAAGTTTTTACGCCAATGGTCGCTGTTTGCACCAAAGCCATGGATCAGAACTAAATTCGATCCTTGAGTCCCAGCGATCTGGTAGCGGATTTTAAACCCACGCCAGAGCCAAGTCTGCTCTTGTACCTGCGGAGATTTGATCGGCAGCATTGAGAATAATCACTGAGAAATTTAGATATCATTCAGTGTACCTTGTCCGGTAAGATTAGTAAAGAAGTATGAAGTCAAAGCTCAATAATAATTAATCTTACAAAGATCAGTAATACTAAATCAACGATAATTTTTGCAGTTTTACCCACGATTAAAGATTAAAATGACAGCCCCTTCTCCTCAAAAGCCTCGGATTTCACCCCTCATTTTTATTATTTTGACCGTTTTTATTGAAGTAATGGGTGGTAGTTTATTATTTCCCTTAATTCCTTATTTAGTGGAAGAATATCGATCCGATGCCTTAACCATTGGTTTACTCTCTTCTAGTTTTGCCATTGCTCAATTTATATGTTCTCCGGTTTTGGGGTCATTTTCTGATCGAGTGGGTCGTCGTCCGGTGCTATTGGTTTGTACGTTGGGCACTGCCATTTCTTTCTTTGTTTTTGCTTCGGCGCAAGCGCTTTGGGTGATGTTTTTGGCTCAAATTATTAACGGCATTACCGGTGGTGTGGTTAGTACCGCTCAGGCTTACATTGCTGATGTTTCTGGATCGCCAGAAGAGCGAACGAAAAATTTTGGTTTAATTGGAGCAGCAGCCGGGATTGGGTTTATTTTTGGACCCATTTTAGGGGGAACACTGGCGGGAATTGCCTTAAGATTGCCTATTTACTTAGCTGGTTTTATTGCTTTGACTAATGTTGTTATGGGTTATTTAACCGTTCAAGAATCATTGCGAGAACGGGTGGAAACGCCTCTGACATGGCAATCTTTTTCTCCGATTGCTCAACTTAGAGATTTGTTCCAACGGGATAACTTACGCTATCTCCTCGCTAGTTATGTTTTATTCTATTTAGGGTTTGCTGGATTCACCAGTGTCTTTGTCGTTTTTGTGCGCGATCGATTTCTCTGGACTCCCTCAG
>JAVLCL010000576.1:0-1824 GCA_031580825.1 Halothece sp. Uz-M2-17 | reverse complement strand
ATTTAAAGTTGCCCCTGACTCAATTTGTTTACTGGGCCAAACTCGTACCCCTTGGCTAATTTGAGCTTCTTCACCAACCGTGCATAAGGCACCAAGGGTTACCCCCTCTTGAATGTGGGCGCGCCGATCCACTCTGACCCCTCTTGAAATTGAGCAAGCCCAGATATGTGCTTGCTCACCAATAATCACCCCATTCCAAATAATGGGACTTTTGAGATCCGCTTCTGCACCAATCGTCACATTATCACCAATGACAGTTCCTGCTTCAATATTCACTCTTGGTCCAATGCGACAATTATTCCCAATTAAAACCGGCGGTTGAATATTAGCACTGGGGTCAATCGTTGTATTTTCTCCGATCCAGAGTCCTGGGGATTTTTCCTCGTAAGCAAAATCAATTTTGACTTTTTGGTTTAGCGCGTCATATTGCGATTCACGATAGGCTTCTAAATGTCCAACATCGCACCAATAATCATCGGCGACATAACCATACATGGGTTCTCCTTTCTCTAGAAGCAAGGGAAACAAGTCTTTGGAAAAGTCGCATTCTTCGTGCTTAGGGAGGTATTGTAAAACTTCTGGTTCGAGAATATAAGTTCCTGTATTAACCGTATCCGAAAAAATTTCACTACTGGACGGTTTTTCTAAAAAGCGTTGGATTCGATTTTCTTTATCTGTAATAACCACCCCAAATTCAACTGGGTTGGGAACTCGGGTTAAAACTAATGTCGCTTTTGATTGATTCTCTTTATGGAATTGGATCGCTTCAGAGAGGTCAAAATCGGTCATGCTATCGCCACTGATCACCACAAAGGTGTCATCGAGGAGTTCTTCCACATTTTTGACGCAGCCTGCTGTCCCGAGGGGTTGGTCTTCTTCCACCGCATATTCCATTTGGACTCCAAACTCGCTACCATCCCCAAAGTAATCACGCATCACATCTGGAAGATAGTGTAAGGTGGCGATAATTTCACGAATATTGTGGCGTTTGAGTAAGTTAACAATGTGTTCTGCCATTGGGCGGTTCAGAACCGGTACCATGGGTTTAGGCAGGTCACAGGTTAAGGGTCGGAGTCGAGTGCCAGACCCGCCAGCCATTAGTACTGCACGCATAAAACCTCCTTGAGATTACGAACGAAGTTAAGGGAGTCGAGATGCAATGAATGTCTTCTGTTCCCTGCAGTTTGCTGATCAGCTTAAAAATAATATCTGGTTAAACTTGTTTTCTCATCTTCCCTGTGCAATATTTTCTCTGATTACTGCTAATTAAGGAAGGTTGGAGTCAACCGACAATTAATAATTGAGTGTAGGAGATTAGCCAGAACTCGGGAATTCGAGAATATATCAATCTTAACTTTAGTTACGGACGGGCAACAAATATGGCACAATTAGTTAAAGAATTGTTGCAGTGTTTAAGTCTTATTCATTGAGATTATTTAAGTTATGGCTGGAAAAGTTAAGAAAGGCGCTTTAGTCCGTGTTATTCGTGAAAAACTTGAGAATAGTTTAGAGGCAATGGCGAGTGATAATCGTTTTCCCTCTTATTTATTTGAAAGTAAAGGGGAAATTTTAGAAACTGAAGGAGATTATGCTTTTGTTAAGTTCTATGTTGCTACGCCGGGGATGTGGCTTCGTCTTGACCAATTGGAAGTAGCAGATTAATTTAACGTTTCCCCTCTCTTAAGAGGGGAAGTTTTGCAATTTGGAAAGTATCATTAATCAGCGAACAGGAAATAAAAACCAACAATGAAATACTGGTGGTAATTACTGAAAGTTAACCAAGCTATGAGCATCACTTGTCAGCAATTAATTGAACGTCATCCC
>JAVLCL010000047.1:0-12363 GCA_031580825.1 Halothece sp. Uz-M2-17 | reverse complement strand
AGCTATTCCCTATTCCAAAATTTTCTGTTAATCCTAACCAGCGATGAAGAAAGCAAAAAAATAGTGGCGGATGCGTTGATTGTTCCGCTAAAAATGTAGCAATTTGGGAGCAACTTTGTTCTTTATATTGAAAAAACTCAGGAATGTCTTGGATTGAAAAAAGTGTTTCTCTTGGAATCACTTTATAGCCTTGACCAAACGTAAACAAAGCCGTAATAATTTCATCTAACCAAAGCGGTTTCCCCCCCAGATTCATCAACCTCAGGATACTACCAACGATAAGAATAACAAATAAAATAATAGAATTTTTCCGAATCATATTTTAAATATATTTCCCAATCTCGAAACACAGTAATACTTAACTTTTTCCTAGTTCCGAAAGCGTAACCCTATCAAAAGCAGATGATCACTCTCCTCTAAAACCCTTTGTGTCTCTGTGGTTGAATGATTAACAATTATTCTCAGAAATAGCATGATAATATTCAATAAAAGCGTCTCACTTCTCACTATAATGAATCAAGAAGAACAGCAACCCTTTTTCCATCATCCGGTTTTAACTGAAGCGGTAATTGAAGGATTAAATATCAAAGCCAATGGACATTATTTAGATGCAACGATTGGGGGAGGGGGACATAGTGAACTCATTTTAAAAGCAGCAGATAATATTAAACTTACAGCCCTTGATCAAGACCCCAGCGCGATCGCTGCTGCGAAAGAAAGACTCGCTTTTGCCCCTGATAACGCTGTTAAATTTTACCACGTTAACTTTGCCGAATACGACCCGCAAGGACAACAATTTGATGGTATCTTAGCGGATTTAGGCGTAAGTTCTACCCAACTTGATACCCCAAGCAGAGGCTTTAGTTTTCAAAAAGAAGCGGATTTAGACATGCGGATGAATCCCAAGCAATCGTTAACTGCTGCGGAAATAATTAATCATTGGGATGAAACGACATTAGCGGATATTTTTTATCATTACGGAGAAGAAAGATATTCTCGGAAAATTGCCAGAAGAATTTTACAAAAACGCCCCTTTCAGACGACAACTGAACTCGCCAGCGCGATCGCGCTCTGTTTTCCACCCCAAAAAAGATACGGTAGGATACACCCCGCAACCCGAGTTTTTCAGGCTCTTCGCATCGCTGTTAATAACGAACTCGATCACCTCAAAACCTTTTTAGAACTGGCACCAAAATGGCTCAAACCGGAAGCAAGAATCGTGATCATCAGTTTTCACAGTTTAGAAGATCGCATGGTCAAGCACAGTTTTCGGGACAATCCAGAATTACAAGTGATCACGAAAAAACCAATCATTGCCAAATCAGAAGAAAATCAGCAAAATCCTCGCGCTCGCTCAGCAAAACTCAGAATTGCTCAAAAAAAGAACCTCATTTCTCCTAATTGTTAAACTTCCCTTAAACGAAAAGTTTTTCAAGCAAAAAGACTCTGTGCTAACATCTGGAGTAATATTAAATTAAATTTAGATTTTGAGCCCATGAGCAAGGTTTTGGTGCTAAATGCCTCCTATGAACCGCTCAACCTCACCAGTTGGCGACGAGCGGTAGTTTTGTTGCTCAAAGGGAAAGCTGAACAACTGGAATACAACGGAAAACTGATTTATACTGGCTTCCCCTTGCCCACCGTAATTCGTTTACGGTACTATGTCCGTGTTCCATACAAAGAGATCCCTTTAACCCGTCGTAACATTTTAGAACGAGACAGTAACCGTTGCCAATACTGCGGTTACAAAGGCGACCAACTGACCTTAGATCATGTCATTCCGCGATCGCGCGGGGGTGGCGATACTTGGGAAAACATCGTCGCAGCCTGTGTTCGCTGTAACGTCAAAAAAGGCAGTCGTACCCCTAGGGAAGCAGAAATGCCCCTTGCTCGTCCTCCGCGTCGCCCTTATAGCAGTTTGCACTTTGAGCTTGCTCGACATATTCAAGGGAATCGCAATCAGGAATGGCGAAAATACGTGATTGGGATTCAGTAGCCCCCTCCCTGATCATCGCGCCAAATGAAGATAACATAAACACCAGAATCAGATCAAGCAATTGGACTTGTCTTTTTCCGAAAAGGCAAGTCACAATTAGTAAACGCGCAAGCGACAAAAATACATCATTACCCCAATGGGTTTGATTAAATTGCATATTCTGGTTAAACAATGTCATCTAGCCTGATTTCTTATCCCAATTCTCGATATTCTCAAACCAATGGCAACCCCATAGAAGCAGAAGGAATGCCAGAGGTGAATCACACGACATCCCTAAATGATCAAGAGGAAAATCAGTCTCCTCGCGATAATGATCCCTCTCTTAATCAGATTATTGAGGCGTTCAAAAATACCTTAGAACGTCATCGTGGAGAAAGACAGCTTGTCATTATTCAAGACTTTCCTGATCCCGATGCCCTTTCGAGTGCTTGGGCGTATCAACTGATTGCCCAACAATACGAAATTCAGTGTGATATTGTTTATGCAGGAATTTTATCTCATCAGGAAAATATTGCTTTAGTCAAACTCACTGGACTCCCAGCAAAGCGTTGGGGGATTCAAACCCTAAAAGAACGAGACTTATCAGTTTATCAGGGGTGTGTGTTAATTGATACTCAAGGCACAACCAGCCAGTTAATGCCTTTAGTGCGTGAACAAGAACTTCCCATTACCGTAATCATTGATCATCACAGTGATCAAGGAGAAGCCAATGGGGAATTTGTCGATTACGCAATCATACCCGAGCTACAGCAACCATTCTCACCCAATATATTCAAGCCGGCTTATTAAAATTTAATACCAGCAATAGTAAGCATGTTAAATGTGCCACCGCCCTCATGCACGGGTTACGCTCCGATACCAATCGCTTAATGCAAGCCCAAGAAGAAGATTTTCTCGCTGCTGCTTTCTTGAGTCGGTTTTATGATGTGCAGCTTTTAAATGCCGTTCTTCAAACCTCGCGCTCCAAACGAGTGATGGATGTCATTGAACGGTCTTTGCGTAACCGTCTCGTCAAGAATAATTTTTCCATTGCTGGGGTCGGTTACTTGCGCTACGATGACCGCGATGCCATTCCCCAAGCTGCTGATTTTCTCGTCACAGAAGAAAACGTTCATACTGCTGTTGTTTATGGCATTGTTCACAACGAACATGAAGAGTTAGAAGTCGTCATTGGCTCCTTGCGTACCAGCAAACTCACTCTTGATCCGGATGAATTTATCAAAGAAGCCTTTGGTCAAGATACTCAAGGACGCTATTTTGGGGGCGGACGCTATATGGCAGGAGGTTTTGAAGTTCCATTAGGATTTTTATACGGATTTAACGAACACTCTGACTATGCCAAGTTGAAATGGGAAGTGTTTGATACCCAGATTAAACAGAAGCTACTGCGTTTAGTCAATCCAGATGATAGCGTGATTAATACGGATTAGATCATGTCGAAACAAGTTTATTTCATTCGCCACGGCATCGCGGTTGATCGCACTCCATCCCAACCCGATGAGACGCGCCCTTTAACTGAGCAAGGACAGAAAAAAACGAAAAAAATTGCTCAACGCATCCAACAAGTTGGGATCACCTTCGACGTGATTTTAACCAGTCCCCTGTTGAGAGCCACCCAAACCGCAGAGATTTTAAGAAATGTGGGATTAAGTCAAACCCTCGAAACCTTTACCCCATTAGCCCCCGGCGGGAACATTCAAAATTGGGTGCAATGGTGGGAAAGTTTCCCTCAGGCTGAAAATGGTAATATTGCTCTCGTCGGTCATCAACCTGATTTAGGAAACTGGGCAGAATTATTAGTTTGGGGACAAGCGCAAGAAAAGTTAGTCTTGAAAAAAGCAGGGATGATTGGGGTTAATTGTCCTCATCAGTTATCTCCCCTCGGACGCAGCGAATTATTCTTACTCACCTCTCCCAAATGGTTTTTATAATTAACAAGTCATTTAGTCAAGCCGATGTTATCTCGATGCTTAGTTGGTAGTCTGGTTTTTTCTTTATTGAGTTTGGCTAGTTGTCAATCAACTTCACCGGAAGTTATAGCGATCGCTGCCTTAGATTCTAAAATAGAAGCATCCGTTTATGTACAAGGTACTGTGCGCGATCGCGCTCCTCTGCTCAATCAAACGGCTTATCAACTGCAAGACAATACTGGGAAAATTTGGGTGATCACGAACAATCTTGCACCAGAAAGTGGTCAAACCATAACGATTCAAGCCAAAATAAAATCAAAATCAATGGTTCTCCACCAGCAACGTGCTCAGGAACTTTATTTACAAGAAGTGCAACGGCTTCCATAATCCTTCACATCATTGGGCTGAGTCACACTTTTCATCGCAATTTAAGTTTCAATGGTTAACTGGGTTGAGAACGCACCTGATCTGAGAAAGATAATATGAATCAAATCTCCTGCCACCGCTTAAAACAATACGTTCGCTCAGCAACTCTCGCTGGAACCATCATGAGTGTTTCTTGGTTGCTACCAAGTTTGACTTTACCTGCTGCAGCGAGCCTCACCGAAAGTCCAAAAACAATTGTTGATGAAGTTTGGCAAATTGTTAATCAAAATTATGTCGATCCAGACTTCAACCACGACGACTGGGAAGCGACCAGAGAGGAATTATTAGAACGGAACTACACCTCGAAAGAAGAAGCCTATCGCGCCATTGAAAAAGCCCTGAATAAGCTCGGTGATCCTCACACTCGTTTTTTAGATCCGAAAGAATATGAATCTTTAACCCAGCAAACCTCAGGGGAATTATCTGGTGTCGGCTTGCGCCTTGAAATCAATGAAAAAAATCAATCCTTAACTGTTGTTGAACCCCTTCCTGATTCTCCCGCAGCAGCAGCCGGAATTCAAGCCGGAGATGAAATTGTTGCCATTAATGGTCAACCCACTGCTTTACTGAGCTTAGAGCAAGCCTCTAAGTTGATCCGTGGGGAGTCGGGAACCGAAGTGAAACTGCAACTGTCTCGCCGTGGCAAAGGCTTATTTGCTTTAACTCTCACTCGTGCTCAAATTGAATTACCCCGAGTTACTTATGAACTGCGAGAAAGCAATGAAACGCGGGTGGGTTATATCAAAGTCAAAGAGTTTAGTTCCCATGCAGCGGAACAAATGCGACAAGCAATCCTTGACTTAAAAGAACAAAATGCTGAAGCGTATGTCGTCGATCTACGAAATAACCCAGGGGGATTACTTTACGCCAGTATTGAAATGGCAAGAATGTGGCTAGACCAAGGCGATATTGTTTCCACAGTGGATCGCAGTGGTGGCGATCGCGATTTTCAAGCCAATCATACCCAACTCACGGATCGCCCTTTAGCGGTTTTGGTGAATGGGAATTCCGCCAGTGCCAGCGAAATTCTCGCCGGAGCACTTAAAGATAACAACCGAGCCGTAATTGTCGGCAGTCAAACTTATGGGAAAGGAACCGTGCAATCGGTCAATTCTCTTTCCGATGGATCAGGGATTGCGGTGACAGTCGCCCGCTATTATCCCCCCAGTGGCACAGATATCAATAAAAAAGGTATTGAACCTGATATCAAAACCTCTTTAGAACGGAGCGATCAATTGCGCTTATCCGCCAACCCAGAGTTACAAGGGACTCAACAAGATCCCCAATTTGTCCGCGCGATCGCTGCCCTCAACCAACGCCTTGGAAAAACCGCCATCAAAGCAACCTCGTTTGAACAACAAGGAGATCATTCCTCATCCCAGCATATTGATTAGCCTTTTTCCTTGACATCCAAAAATGAGGGGCGAACCGTGGTTCGCCCTTTTTCTGAATCCAGATTGCTGTTGAGAAACTAGACGGAAACATCGCCCAATTCTTCGACGACACCGCCTTCGATTTCTTCTTCTGTTTCTGCTACTTCCTCCTCGGCGGGTTCTTCGGTTTTTCCTTCCACAATCGTTAAAACAGTCCGTTCGGGATCATCACTTGCTGTAACGCCTTCCGGTAGTTTTAATTCACTAATGTGGAGAGTGGTTCCGATTGGCATTTCCGTGACATCAATATTAATCACTTCTGGAATTTGACTCGGAGGACATTGAATCGTTAATTCCGTGATAATTTGCTCTAAGAGTCCGCCTTCTCTAACTCCTTCGGCTTCCCCTTCTAAGTGGACGGGAACGATAACTTCCACGCTATCTTGACCCGCCACTGCAAAGAGACTGACGTGATAAATATCAGGTCGCCATGGATGTTTTTGCACTTCCCGAATTAAAGCGCGTCCTTTCCAAGAGACATCAGGAACATTCACTTCCACAAGGGTATTGTTCACAGAAGCATCTTTAAGCAACATTTCCACATCTTTGGCTTTTGCCATCAAAGACATAGATTCTGCGCCTTTATGACCGTATAAAGCAGCAGGGATCAACCCGTCACGGCGGAGTGCTCTCGGTTTACGACCTTCAGGTCGAGTTTGACATTCAAATTGAACAGTTGTTGTCATGGTTTTTTGTTGAGTGAGTAGGTGTTCAGATTAAAAATCAGCAATTAGTTAGCAAAGGGAGACGTAGAAGACTCATGGGGTTGATGCGCGATCGGTGTTCCATTCTCATCGAGAAGCGCCCGTTTCGGTCCGTGAATGGGATCTTCTACGATAATGGTTTGGTCACGACTTGCCCCTAGGGAGACGATCGCGATCGGAACCTCCATTAATTCTGCTAAGAATTTCAGATAATTAAGCGCAGCTTTCGGCAAGTCTTCTAAACTCCGACAGCTTGCGGTTGATTGTTGCCAACCGGGTAAAGTTTCATAAATCGGTTCGCAACGGGCAAAGCGCAAGGCACTACTGGGGAAATTCTCACAACGTACCCCATCAATATTATACGCAACACAGACTTTAATTTCAGCCAGGGTATCCAAGACATCGAGCTTGGTAATCGCTAGACAGTCCATACCATTAATACGGACGGCATAACGTCCAATGACCGCATCAAACCAACCGCAACGGCGACGACGACCAGTGGTGGTGCCAAATTCTGCCCCGCGATCACAGAGTTCTTGTCCTAAATCTCCCTCTAATTCGGTTGGAAACGGACCTTCTCCCACGCGGGTGGTATAGGCTTTTGCCACGCCGATCACGCGATCAATCATGGTCGGACCAACCCCTGCACCAATGCACGCCCCTCCCGCCACAGGATTAGAAGAAGTAACATAAGGATACGTGCCGTGATCTAAATCTAATAGCGTCCCTTGCGCCCCTTCAAATAAAATATTTCGTTTTTTCTTAATCCCCTCATCAATTTTGAGGGAACTATCCACCACATGGGGACGTAAACGCTCCGCATAGCCAAGATATTCATCAATAACGGCTTTAGGATCTAATGGGGGCAGATCATATAATTTTTCTAAAAGGACGTTTTTATAATTAATAGTCCATTCCAATTGTTCTTCCACTTGATCGCGATTCATCAAGTCCAGAATCCGGATTCCAGTCCGCTCTGATTTGTCCGCGTAAGTTGGACCAATCCCGCGTCCGGTCGTCCCAATTTTTTTACTGCCTCGTTTCTGCTCTGATCCTTGATCAATAAGCCGATGATAGGGCATCGTCACATGAGCAGTTTGGGAAATCATTAAGTTTTCCGTAGAAACATTCAGTGCTGCGAGTTGGTCTAACTCTTCGATTAGCACTTGGGGATCAATCACTGTTCCTGAACCAATAATACATTGGGTTTTTGGGTATAAAATCCCAGAGGGAATCAGATGTAGTTTAAAGGTTTGATCTTGAACAACAACTGTGTGTCCAGCGTTGACCCCCCCTTGGTAGCGAACAACGATATCGGCTGACTTACTAAGCAAGTCAGTAATTTTACCTTTACCTTCGTCGCCCCATTGGGCTCCAATTACAATAACGTTAGCCAAGAGTTCTCTTTATTTTTTCTAATGGGCTACAGTTTTCAGCAATGACCAGCCATCCACCTGCTTGCCTGATCGAGATTATATTCCCGCAGGAAGGTCGCAGGACTTTCTTGACCTAGATGTTGAGTCTAGGAAATGGCTGACAAACTACAATATTTATCACTTAAACTGGGAATTGTCAATTCTTATTAGGTAGTTCGTTAATCATTTTAAGGGGAGAGTTGTTGTGGCACTGTATGCAGAATTACACCGTCATTTAGGCGGATCGGTTGTTCCTCGGGTGTTATGGCGTTATTTTCAGCGACGCGATCGCGCCAAAGCAGAACAATTTCATAATTATCCTCAGTTTGAAGATTTTTACACCCGTCCGCGTAATACCTTAGAAGAGTATTTAGAACTACACACTTTAGTGGAAAGTGTCCAAACTCCCGAAACGTTACCTTATTTTATCTATCGGTTAATTAGGGGAGCTTATGTATTTGAAAACCTCGCTTATCTCGAATTACGCTATACCCCTTATTTACGAACCGATGAAAGCCTAGATTCATCTCAACGCATTGCTCAGATGCGGGATATTGTCAAAATCGTTGGGGAAGCCAGCAAGGTGGGAGAATATCCCATAATTACCAGTCAGATCCTCTGTATGCACTCTCGCCTGTCTTATGAAGTGAATCGGGCGATTATTGATTTAGCTGCGGATCATCCTGAATATGTTTGTGCGGTGGATTTAGCAGGAGGCGATGCGCTTTATGCCGAGCGATTAGAGGAATTAAAAGGATTATATCAGTATGCGCGATCGCGCGGTTTAAAAACAACCGGTCATGTCTTTGAAACCACAGATGGCTTATACCCCGATCTTTTGCCCTATTTAATGCGCATTGGTCACGGAATTCAAATCCCCCTTAAATATCCTGAACTGCTCCCAGAATTAGCAGAACGGGGGCAATGCTTAGAAGTTTGTCCTACCACCTACACTAAAACCGGTACCTTAGATAATCTCTCGCAACTGAAAACCGTATTTGATCGTTGTTTTGAAGTCGGGGTTGATATCGCCATTTGTACGGATAATGCAGGGTTACATAATGTTCGGTTACCGTTTGAATACGAAAACTTGCTCACCCTTGATGTGATTAACTTTGAACAACTGCAAGCCTGTCAAGAAGCTGCCTTTCGCCATGCTTTTGCTTGGCCCTATAGTCAACCCCCTGCATCGTTGTTAACAGGTTTATTAAAAGGGGGTTACGATCATGCACGATAAGAACAAGGCGTGACTTACCATTGATTGGATTCCCCTAACCAAAAAGCTAGCGGATCAGCAGTAGGTTGGCAAGGGGGCCAATTCCGCAATTCCGTTTCTGGAAGTCCACTGGGAGGGGGTGGGGTTAAGCCTAAACCAAGACAGAGATGGGTCAGCGTTTCCAGAAAGGCTTGATGATGTCCCGCAACTCCCACTTGGGCATGGGCATATTCGTGCGCGATCGCGCAGATCCAATCTTCTCTTATAATCCGCCCTACATCAATTAAAATTGTGATTGGATCAGTCTTCAAATTACACAAGCCATCAATATTCAAATGTTGCGCAAAAGGAGTGGCAAATACTTGCACCGTCAACCGTTGCGGAGGATGAAAACACTGTTGACACAACGCCAAATTGTTTTCGAGTTCTTCGTTAATGGTCTGAATCTTCTGCGCGATCGCGCGATCAATTTGTTCTTGCCACTGTGGAGACAGCCTCAAATCAACCAAACTGGGATCTAAGGCTAAGCGTTGCATCTTTGCTAAATAGGCTTTTCCTTGCTCAGATACAGAAGACTGAAGGGAGGAATTGAAATCGCTCACAAGTTGCGCTTACCACCCCCAAAGGGATTGAACAGAGGTTTCACTGGGTTTTGTCGTTGCACTTTCCGACTCATCAACCCGAATTTCAGCACAGAAAGTTGCGGTACTCAAACCACCAAACCGTTTAACGGTACTGGTTCGTAAGCGGATATCGGGATGGGGAAACCAAAACCGTTCATTAATGCTCATGGTGTCATAGTCAGTCACTAACACCAGTGCTTCTTCCTGATCAATGTGATATTCCCCAATCACCGGAACCACTTCCGCATAACCTCTTTCCCGTAGCAATTTCCCTTGTTGTGGGTTTTCAGCATCGGGAACCAAAGAAAAAACACTGGTTCCAGAATGGTCTTCTCCTTCTTTATCCCATTCCATAGCACCATCCCAACTCACGTGCGCGCCACCGACGGCAGTACTCGGATCAACCTCGTGCATTTGACAAATTTCGGCAATGCGATCATCTTCTGCGGTTAAGGCTTCGACTTTAATATCAGATCCCCCTGTTTCCGCACGACGAAAAGGAAGATGATGGGTGGTGCGGAGAGAACGCCATTGACCGGCACTTTGTTGGAAAAATTGCAATCCATCCATCGCTAATTTGACTCCTTATGCTTACTAAAGACTACGAGAACGCCAACGATTAAGTTGTTTCTCTCCGATACTAGCGAAACTTTGTAGGGCTTGAACTTGTGCTTGCAGATTAGCAATTTGTTTATCTTTAGCTGCGAGTTCAGTCTGCGGTTGTCTCGATTGCGTTTCTAGCTGTGATTGCAATTGACTTAAACGTTGATTGAGAGTTTGAATTTCTTGACGTTGGCGCGATCGCGCTTCTTCTAATTCACTAATATAAATCCCTTGCTGCTCACTTTTGAGAGAAATCGCCTGATAATTTTGCTCCAGACTTTCCTGTTGCGCCAATTCTTTTTTCAACTGTTTAATTTCATCACTTTGATCCGCAGCAGAAGGGTGTTGTCCTGAAACGATTTTGACAGTTGGGGACTGTTTCGCACCGTGATTTGGGCTGACAGAAACCGTTTTTTCCGGTTGCTCTGTCACCACGGCAATTTGCCCATTAACCATTTGCTCCACCAATTCTGAAGGGGTCACCCCAACCTGACGCGCCATTTCCACTAATCCTTGCTGACTTGTGGAACTTAAAGTAATTCCAGCATTGCTATTTTTAGCTTGTGCGAATCCTTTGCTAGCTTTTGTTCGTTTCGTTTTTGCCATGTTTTAGTTTAACGTCAACACTCACGTAATCAACCAGTATAGTATTCTCTTTAACAATCTTACTGGCGAAAATATGCTTGTTTTAAGATTTTGTTAAGAAAAATAAGATAAATTTAAGAAAACTGGGGGAAAGCCAACTCTCCCCCACCGGTTTGCTCTTCAGAAAAACCTAACCCAGTGTTGAGCTATTCCAACCCCACATTGAGCCTTTTGCTTCTGCAAATTCGATGTAAGTTCGATTTGCAGGGACTCCTAAATTATTTTCCACTTCTTGACAAAACTGCTGACTCATCGCTTTCGTTTTATCAGGGCTGATTGCACCAACATTTTTGATTTCAATGTAGCAAACTGGATCAGTTGTTCCCGAAAATGTCATCGCAATTTCGGGTTGAAAGGCTGTCATCACAAACGATTCAGGCTTTCCTAAATGCTGAGAGAGTTGACTAGATAAGGTTTTGAGTAAACTTTCAACTTGACTAGAATCAGGTTTCGCAACAGAGGTGTGAACTTTAATTAAAGGCATAATGAATAAATCAATTTCATGGGTCTAACCTCCATATTGCCAGCCTGTGCTTTCTAATAAAAGTCCATCCCCTTCACGATGAACCCCAGCCCCAATCACTTCGCCAACAAAGATGGTATGGTCGCCTTTCTCCACTGCTTCGACCACCTGACATTCCACATAACCCAGAGTCTCTTTAATGATCGGACAACCGGTTTCTTCACCCGGATAAAACTCAACATCCGCTAATTTATTGCCAACCCGTCGTTGGGGTTTAAAAAATTGGGCTGCTAAATCTTTTTGGCTACTATCCAAGAAACTCAGGGCAAAAACACCAGAATTTTTAACCATGGCATGAGAACCAGAGTCTTGGCGAACACAATTAATGATTAGAGGGGGGTTAAAAGACGTTTGCATCACCCAACTTGCCGTAAAACCATTGATTTCTTCACCATCCTTAACACCACAAATATAGAGTCCGTGAGGAATTTTGCGCAGGATTGTTTTCTTCGCTTTCTCGTCTAGCAAGGTTCTTCTCCCATTCATCGTTTAATGATTCTTGCCTCAGTTTAACTTAATTGATTGATTGACCTCATAAAAAATGCTCTCAAACATGATAAAAAATCTATGAAGCAGACTGAAAATTAGCGATTTAGTGAAATGACAAGGAAAGAATTATGAGTTTGTTAAAAAAGTCAAAAGGAACATTTCTCGTTGGCTTGGGTTATCTGTTATCGCCTCTATCCTGGTGGAATGATTTATTTTTTAATTTACCCATTGCTTACGGTTTTGCTTATTGTTTGAACTGGATGTTTGCTGATGCTTTTTTTCTGTTGACCGTCGTTGGTTACTGGCTGTCCAATATTTTAGGAATTTGGCTCTTCTAGAGTGAGTATGATAAGTTAATACCAATTAAAAAGGAAGAATAG
>JAVLCL010000575.1:0-1830 GCA_031580825.1 Halothece sp. Uz-M2-17 | reverse complement strand
TTGCTACTGATTTTAGTTGAAAATCCTGCTTCCAGATCAACTCTAGAGAAGCTAAAATTACTAAAATAAGCTTTTGCTAAATTTGGACTATTAGTTGAGTAATATTTATGCTTTAAAGTTATAGATTCTGGGAGACAAAACAGAGTTGCTGTTCGTGTTCGAGAAATTATAATTTCTTTACGCTCTAAAATGTTAATTTTAGTGCAGTTTATACTCCAAATGCCATCATCAGATATTCCAGAAAAATGTTCGATTTTCGAAGTATAACAGAAAGTTTGGAGGGGGCAATCTGAACTTAGAATAAATATTATGTTTCCACAAGCATCTATACATAACTCCCAATCGTATTGTTGGCTAATTGTTCTGCCTTTCCCACATTTATATGGAATGGGTGAGTATTGATATATATCCCCTAGTCGTTTCTCAAAATAGTTTTGCCCAAGCATATATTTTTATTGAATATTGAATAAAGATTGGTAATTCAAACTGATAAGAAAAATAAATTTTAAATTTTCTAGGTAATTTTAATAATATTGTAAGCACCTATGCAAAATTGATTCTCCATAGAAAACCTGGAAGATCTAAACGAGGTTGTTGGCAAATTAGGAAACTTATTCTGCTTGCCTGCTTACGATAAGCACCAAGCAAGTAATCTGCTATTTTACTACAACTACAACATAGCGATGTCCTTTTTCCTCAGCCACATAACTCCTGAACTACCATAAGAAATAGCAAGCAGAAAGGAAAGGAAGAAGATAGCTGATGACAACTGCAGTTGAGCAACTGATTACGCCAGAAATCAATCGACCGGCGCGTTATTTAGGAAACGAACAAGGAACCAAACAGAAGCCCTGGGATAGCGCAACAGTGCGCTGGGTGTTGACTTATCCGGAAATCTACGAGGTGGGCGCATCCAACTTGGGTCATGTGATTTTATATAATATTCTCAATGCTCAACCGCGACAACTCTGCGATCGCGCTTATCTCCCTGCCCCGGATCTCGCTTCCAAACTGCGGGAAACGAACACTCCTTTATTTGCCCTCGAAAATCGTCGTTCCGTTAGTGACTTCGATATTTTAGGGTTTAGTCTCAGTTATGAACTGGGCGCAACCAATATCCTCGAAATGCTCGATCTGGCTGGGATTCCCCTCACTTGGCAAGAACGGGAAAATGGCGATTATCCTCTCATTTTTGCCGGTGGACAAACCGCCACGTCGAACCCTGAACCCTACGCCGACTTTTTTGATTTTATTGCCCTTGGGGATGGGGAAGAACTGCTTCCAGAAGTGGGGCTGATTATTGAAGAAGGGAAAAAAGAAGGACTGAGTAAACAAGAGTTACTCCTCGATTTAGCGCAAGTGCCTGGGGTATATGTGCCACGGTTCTACGCAATGCAAGCCGATGGTACCGTACACCCTACGCACGAGGATGTTCCCGAGAAAATTATTCGGCGGGTGGCGCGACCAATGCCAGCTTATTCTATTGGCTTAGTGCCTTATGTGGAAACCGTTCATGATCGCCTCAGTGTTGAGATTAGACGCGGTTGTACTCGGGGGTGTCGCTTCTGTCAACCGGGAATGCTGACTCGTCCTGCCCATGATGTGGAACCGGAACAGGTGGTGGAAACCATCGAAAAAGGCATCCGCGAGACGGGATACAATGAGTTTTCCCTGCTTTCCCTCAGTTGTTCCGACTATCTTTCCCTCCCAGCGGTAGGGATGGAAGTGAAAAACCGCCTCCAAGATGAAAATATTTCCCTCTCGCTTCCCAGTCAACGGGTTGATCGTTTTGATGAAAATATCGCCAATATCATCGGCGGAAACCGTAAA
>JAVLCL010000574.1:0-1831 GCA_031580825.1 Halothece sp. Uz-M2-17 | reverse complement strand
GTGGTTGCAGTTCCGATGAGAAGGGGAATCGTTTGAGCATCATTCCAGCCTTGTTTGAAGACATCAATTAATTCTACCCCTCCCGCTAAGAGAATGGTGGGAATCCCCATTAGTAAAGCAAAACGGGCTGCTGTGGGACGATCTAAGCCCATAAACAAGCCTGCTGTAATGGTAATGCCGGATCGCGATGTGCTTGGAATTAAAGCTAATGCTTGTGCTATTCCCATCAAAATGGCATCAAGGGGTTTGAGATTTTTTTCCGCGCGATCGTAAAATCTTACTTCCTTCATATATTTTTTTTTGATATGCTGAAGGTCAAATTGAAAACTGTTTCCGTATCACTTATAAACACAAAGTAAAGTCAATACTTTTAGAAAAATCGTAATGTCACTTAACATACTAAGTTCACGTATTGATCAAATCATTGAAGAAAGAGGTAAACAGGTTCAGGTTGTTGAGCAGTATCTTGAAAATCTTAATAGCATAGATGAAGCAATTAAAGAATTAAGAGATGCAACAAATCACCTTTCACAACATCCTCAAGTCTCACAGAAATTAAAATCACATCTGCAAGAATTTTATAACACTTCCTCTTCTTTCCCTAAAGAGATCATATCTGCTCGTGAGCAATTAGAAAAAGCAAAAAACCGTTTTAATCGTCCCGCCATTACAATTGGCTGTAGTGGACAAGCGAGAGTTGGTAAAAGCACCCTCTTGCAAACCATGGGGAATCTACCAGAAGAAGCGATCCCTACAGGAAAAGGCATTCCAGTCACTGCGGTGCGGAGTCGTTTGCGCCACAGCCACGAACACAAAGCGATCCTCAGTTTACGAGATAAGCGAACTTTTATTGAAGAATATATTCAACCATTTCATAAAGCTTTAAATCTAGAGGAAGTCGATTCTTTTGAAGACTTCAAAAACTTTGATTACAATCACCCCGAACTCACAACTGATGAAAATGTTGATTTAATGGGTCGTCTCAAAAATATGCAAGCTGCGCTCCGATCTTATGAAAATCAACTGACTGGTGAAACTAAAATTATAGAAGACTTAACGCAATTACGTCCTTGGGTCGCCTATCCCGATCAAGAAAGTGAAAACGATCCCAGTTGTTCTCGTCTCTATTTAGCAGTCAAGAATGTTGAAATTCAATGTTCCTTCTTGCTAGATGTAGAGAAACTCATGTTAGTGGACTTACCTGGACTAGGGGAAGTCAATGTTGATGCCGAACAACATCACGTACAAGGCTTAAAAAACGAAGTCGATTTAGTTTTACTAATTTTGCGACCTACGGATCAATCCGCTTACTGGGGAGATAAAGATAGAAAAGCACTGAATTTAACTCGTCAAGCCGTAGAAGGACTTTCTAAACCAGGAGATTTTGTCCTTATCGTTATTAACCATCCTGAAAAAGATGAGAAAGATCAAGAACTTTATCAAATTTTAATCAATGATGTTCATAAACAACTGAATGAAACCCAACCGAATAGTCGCTATCAGGTGCTTACTTGTAATGCTAAAGATCCAGAGAGTGTTAGAGAGCAAGTTTTAGAACCTGCTTTAGAGCATCTCATTGATCGCCTGCCTTTGATGGATAAAGAAGTAATTGATTCAAGTTTGACGCAATGGCAAGAAACTTTAGGAAAAATTAACACAGCCATTCAACAATTAGAAACATCTCTACAAATGTTTCCTTCTGGAAATAGTGTTCAAGCTAATAATTTAATTAAACAAAAAGCAAAAGACTTACGAGACGAATTAGCAGAAAAATTAGAATTAGAAGTTTTAGAAGAATTAGAAGAAGAAGTTTACCAAGAGTCTCAAGAAA
>JAVLCL010000573.1:845-1834 GCA_031580825.1 Halothece sp. Uz-M2-17 | reverse complement strand
ATTGAACCGACAATTGAATATCGCGATGACTATAGCCCGATTAGTGAATTCTTCGATTATGAAGATAACGAAAGCGAACATCCAGACTCCACCAGTTTGCCCTTAACCGATGAGATTAAAATCCACTTGAAAAAGCCGAATACTCAAGACTGGGGTTATGATGTCCCGATTTTAGGATCGAGTGCCACGAATCCCGCTATTTTAGGGAGTTTACGCCCTGATGAAGTCGTTGATTTTGTCGCAACCCTCCATAACTTTACCACCGGTCCGATTCAAATCATTTATGATTTGGTCTATGGTCACGCTGATAACCAAGCCGAACTTCTGATTAACCGCCAATTCCTGAAGGGACCGAATATGTATGGGCAAGACTTAAATCATCAATTGCCAACAGTCCGAGCGATTTTCTTAGAAATGCAACGGCGTAAACTCAATACTGGTGCAGATGGGATTCGTGTGGATGGTGGACAAGATTTTCGCTTCTTTAATCCCCTGACAGGAAGAATCGAACAGGATGATGCTTACCTGTTAGAAATGAGCGATGTCGTTCAAGATATTGCGGGTCATCAACGTCTGATGTTTACCATTTTTGAAGATGGTCGCCCTTGGCCTACAGAAGGCTGGGAAGAATTATCCACTTATCGCGATTTAATTGAACTGAAACCAGAGTCTTATCAATGGGGTCCCCTAATTTTTGCCCATAATACGCCTACTTTAGCGGGTTTTTGGGAACGGAAATGGCGCCGAGTCTCAGAAGTCATGTATCAAGGCGAGCGTTGGATTACAGGCTGCGCCAACCATGATACAGTACGCCGAGGCAATCAAATTGATCCAGAAGAAAAGATCAATTGGAATTTAGGTAATAGCCTCTCAGAAGTGTTGAAAAATGCTTACGATAATTCTGCAACCAATCTCTGGGTGTATGGGTTTAGTCCTGGCATTCCCATGGATTTTATTAATTCTCTGATGCACGCTCCTTGGATGTTTTT
>JAVLCL010000573.1:0-835 GCA_031580825.1 Halothece sp. Uz-M2-17 | reverse complement strand
TTTTCCGCAATACCGATGAACGATATGGGGTGAAAGTGGTATCGGAAGAAGTGGGCTTTTTAGATTGGCAAATTACAGAACAGATCTATAATCAAGAACAATCTTTTCCGCGTCTCAAGTCTCTGGGGTTTGAAACTTTAGAACAATTACGAGAGTTTGGGAAAGCGTTGCAAATGACGATGATGGAACGGGATTATGATCTCAATGCTGTTATTGAAGCCTGTCATTCTTGTTTAGGAGACAATACTGATCGCTGTGAATTTCCCTTGCTGATGCGTCTCAATCGTCCGGGCATGGTGAATTTTCTCCGTGAATTAGATATTCCGAAACTGAAAGCGTTTGCCTTGAAGTTTATGGAAGACTGTTATGAAGTTTGTAATGTTGCTCATTATGGGGACGATTTAAACCCAGAAAAAACCGCATTTAATCTCAGGTTACGTCGCTTTCGGGAACGGCATCGTTGGCTCCATGATAATTTAGTGCCAGGAACTGACCGGTTTAATAAAGTGAGTGAAGAAACCCATACTGTCTTCTACGGTTTACGAATGAATCCCAACAACCCAGAAGAACAGATTGCTATGGTCACTCACATGGGCGGTGAACCGATTACAGTTACTTTAGGAGATTGGTTACAACTCGATCTAACACAATGGGAATGCGCGATCGCGTCACCTAACTTAAAAATTGATGACCTCAGTTGTTTTGAACTTCAAGATACGCAAGGGGTTCTTTTAAAGTCAAAATTTTATAGCGCTACGCGCTAGGCAACAGGCAACAGGCAATTTGCCCCATTAGGTGATAACTAGATTCTAGAGTTTAACCCTGTCCTAACCTG
>JAVLCL010000572.1:0-1844 GCA_031580825.1 Halothece sp. Uz-M2-17 | reverse complement strand
TTTTGCCGTTCATCTGAAATGCTATCAAGAGTTTAGAATCTCCTCCACGCGATCGCGCTGTCATCCAACCGAATTGTCTGTTATTCGAGTTGAGAAGAAAGTGAAGTCGTCTTCGAGAGATAACTCCTCTTATGGTTTTAAACCTTCCTGTTTCTTTCGCCTTACTTCTAATGCAGTGATCAGTTACCATAACTGTTAGTTACTTGTCATTAATTTTCTCACTTCTTCCAGAGAAAGTTCAGTCAATTCCGCTACCTGTTCAACTTCCATTCCCTGACTCAAAAGGTTTTGGGCTAATCGCTTCTGCGCGATCTCAATCCCGCGCTGTTCACCAATTTCAATTCCACGCTGTTCCCCGCGCTGTTCGCCGATTTCGATTCCCTGTTCAATTCCTTTCTGAGTCGCCTCTTCCAAACGTTGGGTGTAAATGGTTGATAACTGCATCAGAAATTCTCCCTCCTCTGGTTCTAAACTTTCCTGTTCTTCTCGTCTTACCTCTAAAATAGCAATTAAGTTGGCAACTATTTCCAAAATCCGATCGCGAAACTGATTCTCTTTCGGTAACTGTTGTAGTTCCTTAATCGCTTGTAGTTGAACCTGATTCCTGCCAAGCAGTCTCAACCACAAGGTTTCCTCACGTCGCGGTAGTTGATGAATGGCTACCAAGGCGGTTCTCAATCCTTCTGCACAAAAATAAACTCCTGAAAGCCAATTCTCTAAGTCAGGTTTCGCGTTAAATTGGTTCAATACCGATTCCGAAATCGTCGGTGAAAGAATCCACAAAGTTGGCGATGGTTGTGCTGGTTTTCCTTCCCGTCTGGCGCGACGCTGTAGATTAGCTTCAATATCGAAAGACTTTTTGAGGCATTTGCGGACTTCGTTGGCATTAATGGGGTTACGGTAGGGTTCAATTAGTGCAGGAGTTAAGGCGATTCGTCCTAAAGTTCCCAACTGGTTTAGGTTCTCTCTCTGATTTGGATCAGGGATAAAACAGACATCAATTTCTCTCACTTCCGAAGGGACTTTTAAATCTATCTCAACTTTTCCTGCTAGGGAAAGCAGTTCTTCTAGGCAATCCTTGGAAAATTGGTCATAGATGGTTCGAGTCAAGGAAATTTGTGGGTTAGGGTTTAATTCATTTTCTCATCTTTTCTCAGCGCGATCGCGCTCTAGAATGAGGAAAGCTCAGTCATTTGCTAAAGTAAAAATGTCAAGAAGCGTTCAGTCTCAAAATGGAATTCCGATTCGTCTAACTGATGAAAGATGGCTACACATTACGGAAGAACATGCTGAATTAGCAGGGATGCTATTGGAAACGTTGGAAACAATTGTTAATCCCTGTAAAATCTTGGCAGGTCGAGAAGGAGAACTGCTAGCCGTACGAGAAATTGAAAAAGGTAAATTTTTAGTTGTTGTGTATCGTGAATTAAGTAATGATGGTTTTGTCATTACAGCATTCTTGACCAACGGTCAAAGCACGCGCCTTCCGTTGAGGAAGGCGTAATCTTTGACCCGCCGAAAACAATACCTTGATCGGAGAGACATAATATGGCCAACATCATAGTTGAAGATTACTTAAAATTGATTCCAACCGTAAAACAATCCCCACAGGGTTACCTCTGGTCATCTTATGATGCTGAAGCAGACGTACTTTATATTAATTTTAAAAAGCCGAGTCACGCGACAGATAGTGAAATCACAGATGATGATGTAATTATCCGTTACGAGGGAAATTCCATAATTGGTCTCACAATTTTGCACGCTAGCAAACGATAATTTTTAGTTCATCCAGTTGCTGAATGAAACAATCTGCATCCTCTAAATGACTGGCTTTCGGATCTTTC
>JAVLCL010000571.1:0-1845 GCA_031580825.1 Halothece sp. Uz-M2-17 | reverse complement strand
GGAAAATAGAGCAAAAACCCATGCCTCAAGGAGAGCATAGCATTATTCAAACATCTTTATCTACTAAAATCAACGAAGTAGGTAAACCTCAGAAAATTGCTTTAGCTTTAACAGAGTTACGCTGTAATTTTGTCGATCGCTCTATTGTACCTGATATATCGGTTTTTATTGGGGATCGCATTCCTAAAAACGAACAAGGGAAAATCGCCAATCGTTTTAATATTCATCTTGATTGGGTTATTGAGATTTTATCGCCAGAACAATCTGCTAATAAGGTGATTAGAAAAATCATGTTTTGTTTGAGTCAGGGAACACAATTAGTTTGGTTAATTGATCCTGAAGATGAATCGGTTATGATATTTAAACCTGAGCAATTTCCTGAAATCAAATGCGATGAGGAAATTTTGCCCGTTTTAGAAACTCTTAAAGATTTACAGTTATCTGTTAAAGAGATATTTAGTTGGTTAAGTATCAATTAATATTTATCTCGATGTGACGAGATTCGTCCTCTAAAATAGCCAGCAAGTGCAAAAAACCATCATTGCGCGATCGCGCCTAAAATTCTGATGAGTGTTACCATTCCACTGCTAAATCTTGAATTAATGCCAGGGAGTCGAGTCTCTTTTAGTAGTATTTCTTGGGAGGATTATGAAGCCATCCAACAAGAATTAGGCGAAAATCGAAACCTGCGACTGGTTTACTATCCCGATGTTCTAGAAATCATGTCTCCTTCCGCTGCTCATGAAAGACCTCATCGTCTCATCGCTTACATTGTCACTACGATTTTAGAGCATCAAGGACGGGATTGGGAAGATTTTGGTTCAACTACTCTCAAGTATCCAGAAGTGGCTGGAATTGAACCCGATACTTGTTTTTATATTCAAAATGCCGATCGCGCTCGCAATTTTACTCATCTAGATTTAACAAAATCTCCTCCTCCTGATTTGGCAATTGAGTGTGATCTAACCTCAAAAACGGTAATTAAGGCGTATGAGGCTTTGAGAGTGCCTGAAGTTTGGATATATAGTAGTGATAGATTACAAATTTTTGTTTTCTCAGGAACAGAATATAAGCAAGTGGAAAATAGTCTGGCTTTTCCTGATTTTCCCATCAGTAACCTGATTCCGCAGTTAATTCAAAAAGGAATGTCGGAAGGAACTCGGAAAATGCTAGGAGAATTAAAAACAAACTTAGCCAAGAAGCAATAAAATTGCGACTCAATTAATTGAAATTTATACAGCCATCTGCAAACAGAAAACCTTAAAATGAATAGGAATAATAAAGGAAACTATGCCACAACGAATGACCTTTGATCCCCAAAAAATGGGTGGGCAAGCCTGTATTCGGGAATTACGAATCCCTGTCTCCTTAGTGGTGAACCTTGTAGCCAATGGCATGAGTCAAGATGAAATTCTCAAAGAATACCCTGATTTAGAACCAGAAGATATTAAAGAATCTCTACGATATGCTGCCTTTTTAACTCGTGATGAAACCTATCCTCTAGCCAATTAAAAAGACAAAACTAATTATTGCGCGATCGCACCTACAATTAAGCTAAATCTAAAATAGTTGAAAAGGCGAGTTCAGGAAGAATTTATCATGCAAACCAACCAAGTTTCTAACCAACCCCAACTGTATGATCAGGATTATTACCTTTGGCTAAAAACAACTCAAGAGCAACTGGCAACGGGTAACTTTTCTGCACTGGACGTTGCCAATTTAGTCGAAGAAGTTGCTGATATGGGGAAGAATGAAAAACGAGCCGTAGAAAGCAACTTAACAATCTTGATAATGCACTTGCTGAAATACAAATACCAACCTCAGAAGCGTTCTAACAGTTGGCAG
>JAVLCL010000046.1:7362-12471 GCA_031580825.1 Halothece sp. Uz-M2-17 | reverse complement strand
AAAGGTAAGGTCTTAGCTGTTTAATGGGTACACTATTTAAGCCACAGTGTACTAGGGATATCCCAGAAGGGTTCAAAATTAAGCAAGTTCAAATAATTAAAAAAGCGTCTGGCTACTACGCTAATTTAGCTCTTGAACTTGATGTGGATGTTCCAGCACCTCAACCTCATGGTCACGCCATCGGGGTTGATGTTAGGATTCAAAGTATGCTTGCCACTTCTGACGGCTTAACGGTAAAGAGACCAAGGTTTCTTGATGACGTTCTGCGCAAGATTCAATTACTGCAAAGAAGATTACGTAACAAGGAACGTGGTTCTAACAAATACCTTAAGTTACAGAGAAGAATTGCTTTGTTACATGAAAAAGTAGCCAATAAGCGTAAGGATTACCACTTCAAACTGGCTCACCAACTTGGCTCGCAAGCTGGAATGATATTTGTGGAAGATATCAATTTCACCGCTTGGAGTAAAGGGATGTTCAGCAAGCAGTCCTTAGATATGGGATTGGGTCGGTTCTTCAGTGTTTTAGAGTATGTTTGCTCTCAAACCGATACGTACTTTGCCAAAGTGAACAAGGATTACACATCTCAAGTATGTCCCAACTGTGGAGTCAATACAGGTAAAAAGGATTTGAGTCAACGTTTCCACGTTTGTCCAGAGTGTGAATATGAGCAAGATAGAGACGTTGCGGCTGCTGAAGTGGTAATGAGACGTGGATTAACTGCGGTCGGTGCGCCCGTGGTGAAACAGCCCAGTCATGGCGATCTGTTGGGGACTAAGGTCTAGACAAGAGTCTATATGGGAATCTCCCGCTATACGAATGTTAGCAGGAGAGGTTCAATGTTCGAGTTTTAGCACTGCCATAAAGGCTTCTTGAGGAACATCAACGGTTCCGATGGATTTCATCCGCTTTTTCCCTTTGGCTTGCTTTTGCAGCAGTTTCTTTTTCCGAGAAATATCGCCACCGTAGCATTTGGCTAAAACATCTTTTCTTAAGGGGGGAATGTGAGCACTGGCAATAATACGAGTCCCGATTCCGGCTTGAACAGGGATTTTGAACTGTTGACGGGGAATCAGTTCTTTCAGTTTCTCCACAAGGGATTTACCCACGGCGTATGCTTTATCGCGATGGACAATCATGGCAAGGGAATCAACGGATTCATTATTGACCATGATGTCTAGTTTCACTAAGTCGTTCGCACGATAGCCGAGGAAATTATATTCCATGCTGGCATAACCGCGCGATCGCGATTTCATTTGATCAAAAAAGTCGGTTACCACTTCTGCTAACGGTAACTCATAAATTAGCGTGGTTCGCGTGGGGGTAAAATATTTCATGTCCTTGAACTCTCCCCGTCGCGCCTGACACAGTTCCATCAACGCGCCCACATATTCTTCTGGGGTAATAATTTCTAAATGAATATAAGGTTCTTCCACCATTTCTCGTTCTTGTGGAGATGGCAGTTGACTGGGGTTATCCACTTCAATGATTTCCCCATCATTTAACATTACACGATAAATGACTGATGGGGCGGTGACGACTAAGTCTAAATCATACTCCCGTTCTAAGCGTTCTTGGACAATTTCCATGTGCAGTAAACCCAAAAAACCACAACGGAAACCAAAGCCCATGGCGCTGGAGGTTTCAGGTTCATAGGAAAGGGCAGAATCGTTTAGTTTTAATTTATCTAACGCATCTCGTAAGTCGGCATAATCATCGGTGCTGGTGGGGAATAAGCCACAAAAAACCATGGGTTTGGCTTCTTTATATCCTGGAAGCGGTGAGGAAGCCGGTTTATTCGCTAGAGTAATAGTGTCCCCAACCCGGGCGTTTTCCACGGCTTTAATCGAAGCAGCCAGATATCCCACTTCCCCAGCGTGGAGTTCTTCTACAGGGACTTTGGTTGGAGAAAGAATCCCGATTTCATCAATTTCATATTCTTTTTGGGATGCCATGAGGCGAATGCGATCTCCGACTTTGACGCTGCCATCCACCACTCGGAAATAGACAATAACACCGCGATACGGATCATAATAACTGTCAAAAATCAGAGCGCGTAAGGGGTCTTCTGTGGTGTCACTCGGTGGGGGAATCAGGTGAACAATGGCTTCTAAAATTTCATGAATTCCTTTCCCCATTTTCGCTGAAGCCATAATGGCGTTGCTACAGTCTAAACCAATGGCTTCTTCAATTTCTTCTAAAACCCGTTCCGGTTCAGCGCCAGGTAAGTCAATTTTATTTAAAACGGGGATAATTTCTAAGTCTTGTTCTAAGGCAAGATAGATATTGGCTAAGGTTTGCGCTTCTACCCCTTGGGAGGCATCTACGACCAGTAACGCCCCTTCACAGGCGACTAAAGACCGCGAAACTTCATAAGAAAAATCGACGTGACCTGGAGTATCAATTAAGTTGAGGACGTAGGTTTCCCCGTCTTTGGCGGTGTAGTTCATCCGCGCTGCCTGTAACTTGATCGTAATTCCCCGTTCCCGTTCCAAGTCCATATTATCCAGGAACTGTTCTTTCATCTCTCGTTCTTTCACGGTATCTGTCCACCGCAAAAGTTGATCCGCTAAGGTCGATTTACCATGATCGATGTGGGCAATGATGGAGAAGTTACGAAAACGAGAAACAGGAACGTTAGTCATAGAAAATCCTCTGTTGGCAAACCTAAAACAAGCAGGAGCAAGCCGATCGCGCTCTAGCCTAATCTTAACCTGAGTCCCATTTTAACGATCTCAACTCAAATCATGTTCCGCAGTTGGTCTAAAACTTCATTTAACCCGACAGAGTTTGAGGCTTTGAACAAAACGCGATCGCGCGGTGTGATGATTTCTCTTAACCGTTCCACTAAAGCAGTTTTATCCTGAAAACACTCGCCCGGCACTGATTTTGCGCCAGTGACAATGGCTTCGGTTTCGGGTTCATCCACCAAAACTAAGAGATGATCTAACGCCAGTTTTGCCACCATTTCCCCCACTTGGCGATGGAGGGCTTCGGATTGCTCTCCTAGTTCTTTCATTGTGCCTAAAACGGCGATATGACGGTTGCCAGGGGTGTCTTTTAGCAGTTGGAGAGAGGCAATCATCGACTCCACCCCTGCATTGTAGGTTTCATCGAGGAGAATAATATCATTGTCTAGGGTATAACGGCGCGATCGCGCTCCAGGTAACGCTACTTGAATCCCCTGCTGTAACGGTGTTAAATCTAAATTGAGGGTTTTTGCGACGGCGAGGGCTGCTAAATAATTGGAGGCATTATGCGCACCCGGTAAGGGGAGAGGAAAAGTTAAGTCTTCTACTGCTAGGGTTTCGGAATCTAATAACCGCCCTAGTAAGTCTCCGCCTTCTAAACCATAGGTGAGGGTTTTGCCATTCCAAACCGTTGCTGCGGTGTTAATCAAGCGGGTGTTATCGTAGTTTAAAATTGCGGTTGCATCTTCGGGCATTTGCTGGAGAAGTTCACATTTTGCCTGCGCGATCGCCTGTCGCGATCCCAAACGACCAATATGGGCTGTTCCCACATTCGTAATTAAGCCAATGGTTGGTTGAGCGATATCAGTCAGTTCAGCAATTTCTCCTCGCGCTCTCATTGCCATTTCTACCACAGCATAATCATAATCTGAATTAAGCCTGAGCAAGGTTTTCGGAACACCAATCTCATTATTTTCATTGGCTGCTGTTTTTAAAACTTTTCCGTATCGAGAGAGAACCCCAGCGATCAATTCTTTGGTTGTTGTTTTTCCGACTGATCCTGTAATCCCAATAACAGGAATTTGATATTGCTCTCGCCACCAATGAGCAATTTTTTGATAAGCAACTAGGGTATTTTCTACATAAAATTGAGAAACTGCACTCGATATTTTTCCGGAAAAATTGCGATTAAGAATTAACGCACTTGCCCCCGCCTCTAACGCCCGTTCAACAAACTTATGACCATCAAATTTATCTCCAACTAACGCAACAAAGACTTCTCCCATTTGAAGATGACGAGTATCTGTATTAACCCCTGTCACCTTTTCCTTTGTCCAATCCTCACTGGTAACTTGATTTAAAGGCTGAATAATTTTTGCTAAGATAGGCAAGGTCAGATTTAAATTCATGGTTATATTTTCACTATAATTACTGAGAATTAATTGTCATTGTAGAGAGACTTAAATATTTAGCTCATTATTTAAGAAGTTGCTCTCACTAAGCATTGATTTCCCGCATTTGCCCATTTTTATATCATTTTTAGCAAAAAATGCCAACTCAAGCCTCATCAACTCAGCAACAGCAAGAACAGATTTACCAACACTTAAAAACCTGTGTGCAAAAAGAAACTCCGGAAGAAGTTTTAGGGCGATATCATCGTCTGTTCGTGCAAGCAACGGGATATGAAGATCCAGAGATTCGAGAGGCTTTAGAAAAAATTACAAAACAGGAAGAAACAAATAATAACTTTTCTTCTTTCTTAAGTTGTTGTTGTTATATTGCAATTAACCACTGGCTAACCCAAGATACAGAAACACAACAAGCGATTGGAGAATTAGTCAAAACCTTTCAAGGAATTCCTCCTTTTGCTCGTTCACAAACCATGGCTTCTCGTCGCATTCGAGAAAAGGTCAGTGAATTTAGTAAAAGTGATTATCTCCTGAAAATGGATCGCTTACGAATCGTGTTAATTACGGATGAAGAAACGCAAAAAGATAAATCTCAACCTTTATCTACCCTCTTAGGGCGTTACCCATTCTTATTTCAAGATTGTGTTCTCCCCCAAGAAAATTATCCAGATACGAAACGAACTCTCAAAAAATTTCAGATTAAACAACAACATGATTTTGAAGTTTCCCTTTCTAACTATATCACTAACCAAGTCCGTTTAGCACGGTTAGCAAAACGTTATGATTCTTGGGAAAAAGCGCAAGAACTAATTACTCCCATTCCGAATCCGACCCTTTTAAAAGAACCAGAACTCATTGCAACTCTTCAACATTTTATTAGTGGGGTTCAAGGGAAATCGACTTATCAAGATTTAGCAAAACGATTTCTAATTCATAGTAGTAAAGCAGATACATTTAAAACTTACAAAAGAGATTTATATGAATACCTGATTAATTCTTTGAGTGGGGAC
>JAVLCL010000046.1:0-7352 GCA_031580825.1 Halothece sp. Uz-M2-17 | reverse complement strand
TAAGCAACGACTTTCCGATTACCTCAAAAATACGTTAGTAGATTGGGATCGGCAAAAGCCAAACGAGCAATTAATGTTGCGAATTGCCAATAACTTATTGAAATTTCTAGTTGTTGAAAGTCGGCAACATATTGACCATTATCTCTATCTGGATTTAATTACGAATTTAGGACCGACACAAACCATTGGACTCCTCTTAAAAATTCTTTTGCTCTCTCATAAAATTAATCCTTATTTAACGAGTCGCTTTGCAATTTTATATAATCATTATGAACATACACCTCGACATAATGTCCATTGGCTGTTTAAGTCTCTGGAAAATCT
This sequence comes from Halothece sp. Uz-M2-17, assembly GCA_031580825.1. Taxonomy (GTDB): domain Bacteria; phylum Cyanobacteriota; class Cyanobacteriia; order Cyanobacteriales; family Rubidibacteraceae; genus Halothece. Next base: position 7,028 of record JAVLCL010000046.1, on the reverse strand, counting down.
GAAAATTGCTTTAACCATTCATAATAGTACGGTTGATTTATCTTACTGGCGTTCAGTCAATTCAATTTCCGTTTAATTAAAAAGAGTAGGCTAGATTTAGTCTCTACCAAACCTAACCTAATACTAATGCAACTTTTTTTAAGGAAACCTATTTTAGACTCGCACCAAACTTTTGAATTAAAATATCTCGTAACACTTGTGGTAAATCTTCACAGGGGATTCCTTTTTGCACCCGTTCTCCTAATTGGGCATTTTTTCCAACTTTACCTCCCATAAATAAATCAACGGCTTCCACCATTTCTCCATTTTTACGGGCTTTTGTTCCCATCAAACCAATGTCTGCTACTTGCGGTTGACCACAAGAATTTGGACAACCGGTCCAATGAATTCTCACACTTTTAGGAATATTTAATTCCGCTTCCAATTGTTGAGCAATCGCTAAGGCTTGTTGCTTGGTTTCAACTAACGCGAAATTACAAAATTGTGCGCCCGTACAAGAAACTAAAGATCGCGCTAATGGCGCAGGTTCAATACTAAATTTTTCTAAAAGAGGTTCACTCAACAATGTTTCTAAATGTTCCTCAGCAATATGAGGAATAATCACATTTTGTTCCACTGTGAATCGGATTTCATTTCCCCCATAAACTTCTGCTAAACGGGCGAAGTCAAATAAATCATCAGCTGTTAAACGTCCGACGGGAACATTTAAGCCAACATAAGATTTCCCGGCTTGCTTTTGTGAATGAACCCCAATATGGTCGCGCTTTTCCCAATCAATGACATCTTCAGCAGGTGCGGTTAATAACGTTTGACCAAACGTTTCTTGAACTAATTTCCGAAACTCATCCAGTCCTAACTCATCAATCAGCCACATTAAACGAGACTTTTGACGATTCGCTCTTAAACCGCGATCGCGATATACTTCTAAAATAGCTCGGGAAATGCCAACAACAAAATTTTCTGTTGGCGGAATCCAAACATTTAAAGGAATTGCAGATTCGCACCGTTTAGAAGAAAAGAAACCGCCGACTAGAACATTAAATCCTAACTCTCCATCCCGATAAGCAGGAACAAATGCAATATCATTAATTTCGGCATGAACTGAATTGTCGCGTCCTCCTTCAATTGCAATATTAAACTTACGGGGTAAATTCGTAAACTCAGGGTTTCCTTCTCCAGAATTGGTAATCATATCTTGCACTTTTTGCACCAATTCTCGGGTGTCGATTAATTCCTCTGCATCTAACCCTGCTACCGGTGACCCAGTAATATTACGAACATTATCCATTCCTGACTGCATGGAAGTCATTCCAGCTTCATGGATACGAGAAAAAATATCAGGAATATCTTCTAAGCGAACTCCTCGCAGTTGGATATTTTGGCGCACTGTAATATCAGCACTCCCATCATCTCCATATCGCTGAACAATTTCTGCAAGAACTCGCATTTGTTCACTATTGAGAATGCCATTGGGGGTTCGCATTCGCAACATAAACTTACCGGGAGTGACAGGGCGATGAAAAATTCCTAACCATTTCAGACGCTGTTCAAGATCAGTTTTATCGACTGCTTCCCAGCCAATTTGAGCAAAATATTCTAGTTCTTCTTTAACCGCCAGTCCGTCTTTTTCTGCTTTGAATTTTTCAAACTTATTTTTGGCTTGCTCAGATTTTAATGTGCTAGTCATTGCAATTTAAAGTGTTTCAATCGGTGAGTAAAATCATAAAAATTACTATTTACTTAAAAATCATTGAAAAGGAAATAATAGCAGGCAACTGTATCACAAGATACGGATTATTTTTCAATATGTGAAGATTACACTTAAATCATGCACAAAATGCAAAATCTAAGCCGATAACCATAGCAATAGGGCGAACAAAGTCCGCCCCTGAAGTAATTTGATAGTTGAACAATAGATATTACTTTTTGACTGCTTCTGGTGCAGGAACAGAGGGAACTTTTGGTTGCACTCTTTCACCATAGGTGAGGTAGAACAGGAACCCGATAAAGAAAGCACCCCCAACTAAATTACCGATTGTAACCGGTAAGAAATTCCACAATACCATTTGTGTTCCTGAGATGGGAGAACCTAACATCATTCCCGTTAAGATAAAAAACATATTAACAACAATATGTTCTAAACCTAAAGCAACAAAGGTCATAATTGGTAGCCAACAGGTGAGAACTTTACCAGGAACTGATTGACTGACAATTCCCAACATTACTCCTAAGCAAACTAAAATATTACAAAGAATTCCGCGGACAATCATCAAGAGAAATCCACTTCCACCCATTTCACTAATACCAATGGTACGAGTTTCTGCAATGGTCATAATCTTTTCGGCGACGGCATTGGGTTCAATAGTATAAGCATCAGTTAAGGAAAAACTAATCGCTAAACCTGCAACAAGACAGCCTAAAAAGTTACCCAGATAAACCCAAAGCCAATTTTTAACAATTAAGCCCCATCGGGTGCGACCCGATAGTTTTGCAATTGCCATTAATGCAAAATTACCAGTCACTAATTCAGTTCCAAATAAAATAATTAGAACAAATGCCCAAGGAAAAATCAATGCAGCAACAATTGGAAGTCCTGTTTGTACAGCAACAGTCATCGCAAGGGTTGTTGCAATTCCTAATAAAAATCCAGAATAAAACCCGCGAATCAACATATTTTTAACTGAAAGTCGAGTTTTAAATTCACCGACTTCTGCCATTTTTGCGATTACTTCGCGAGGCGCGGTATAGTCCATTTACTTAAACTCCTTGTGGGATTAGTTAGCTTTCAATTTGCCAAATCTTTTATCTTAATGAGAAAATTACAGGGGTTAAGGGGAAGCCAAAGGAAATCGTTAATCTACCATTTCTTATAAGGTAAAAACTTGCCTTCCATAATCATTTTCACGCGATCGCCTTTGGGGTCTTCTACTTTATCGACTTTGAAAGTAAAATCAATTGCACTCATAATGCCATCGCCGAATTTCTCATGGACGACGCTTTTGACAGGCATTCCATAAACTTGCATAATTTCATACAAGCGATAGATTAAGGGATCAGTTGGAATCTGAGGATCTAAAGATCCTTTTAGGGGGGGTTCGGTTAGATATTCAGCTAATTCAGTTCCTAAACCGAGGGTAGAGAGAATTTTATTGGCTTCGTCACTATCAGCACTTGCTTGACGATAAATAACAGAAGCAATCCAAACTTCATCTCGTCCGACTGCTTTTCCGATGTCAGCGAAACTGATTCCTTTTTCTTTCTTAGCTGTTAAAAGTTTGCTAGTAATATCTGGAAATTCTTTCATCTGTAAAAGCCTCTTTTCCCTTCAAGTAATCTCAGTAGGTTTTATTGCTTTGAATCCAGTTATCAGCAAAATAACTAATTCAAACTCAAATCAAGAATGATAGGAAACCTATCATTTTATGTTTTATCAACTCATGACAAATCATCAGGAAAGCCTCGCTTTCTAGTCAATACATGATTGAGGTTTATTTATGATTAATCATTGAATTTCCACTAATTTACAGATGAAAATCAGATTCGTTTGTGTTTTTTGTTACAAAAATACACAATGATATGAAATAATTGCATTAAAGGGTCTATGAAATTGCATTTTTTGTTGTCAAGTCAGAAATTCACCTTTTTGATCAGTCTCAGGTTTGGTAAAAGAAGTGAGACCTTCATCAAGAAAAAATAACCAATCCCCTCTACCCATCTCCCATGTACTTGTGTCGATGGAGAAATGCTCGATTAAAAAAGTAAAAAAAATATCGTGTCAAATACCAGTGCAGCCATAAGAAACTTGATAATTCCCAGATCAATTTGCAATTTGTCACTTGTTGCTTGCTGATCCTGTTCTATTGTTAACTGGGATTGAGACTGCTCATGAACAGAATTTTTTTGTGGAAGGGTATGACGATTGAGATGTGTAGTTTGAATGGATATCATCAGTAACTTAGAGTATTGATTATTAATGAGTCATGCTAAAGAAAAACAAAGAGCTAATAGGTATTGAATTAAACATTTTCTGACCTAAAATTTTATAACTGCATCACTTTCATGTAAGATTTGTAAGCGAACTATAAGTATAGTGAGTAATGGCAACAAACGGCTCTTCTAGTAGAACAATTAGAGGTAAAGAGATGGAACTTGCTAAATTACGCGCTATGGTAGAACGGGCGATCGCGGATGGAGAACTCTCTCGCCGTGAACGAGATGAAATTATGGAGGCAATCCACGGTAAAAAACATATTACACGGGAGGAGTGTCAAATCATGCGGGTATTACAACGAAAGATATGGACAGCGGAGATCAAAATTCAGCGTTAACGCAACTCTTACAACAAGTACGCCTTCTCGATCCAGCGTCGGATCATGAACAAGTCGCCGATGTCTTGATTGAGAATAATCAAATTCAAGAGGTTGCTCCTCAAATTACTGATTATCCTTCACACACTGAAGTAAGAGACGCAGATGGCTTAATTTTAGCTCCGGGTTTGGTCGATCTCTATAGTCATAGTGGTGAACCCGGTCATGAAGATCGAGAAACTTTGGCTTCTTTAGCTCAAGCAGCCCAAGCCGGAGGGTTTGCACAAGTGGGGATTTTGCCTGATACAGAGCCAACTTTAGATCGCCCCGGTCATCTCCAGTGGTTACAGCAGGAAACGCCTCTTGGTGCGACTGATTTTGTGCTTTGGGGAAGTTTGACCTTAGGGGCGAAGGGAGAACAGATGACGGAATTAGCAGAACTAGCGGAATCGGGAATTATCGGTTTTAGTGATACGGCTTCTCTGTGTCATTTAGGCTTACTACGGCGGGTGTTAGAGTATTTGCAACCCTTGGGAAAACCCGTGGCTTTATCGGTGCGCGATCGCGCTCTCAGTGATCATGGTGTAATGCGTGAAGGAAACCTTTCAATGCAAATCGGTTTACCCAGTGATCCGGCTGTCTCGGAAACCAGCGCGATCGCAGCAATTTTAGAATTAGTGGCAGCGACAGCAACCCCCGTTCATCTGATGCGAATTTCCACCGCCCGCAGTGTGGAATTAATTGCAGAGGCAAAAGCAAGAGGAGTTCCCGTAACCGCCAGCACTACTTGGATGCACTTACTTTTAAATACGGCTGCGGTCACCACTTATGATCCGAATCTTAATCTTTGTCCTCCCCTGGGCGATCGCGCGGATCAAAATGCTTTAATTGATGGGGTGAAAACAGGAGTCATTGATGCCATTGCCGTGGATCATACCCCTTATACGTATGAAGAAAAAACCGTTGCTTTTGCTGAAGCCCCGCCCGGCGCGATCGGTTTAGAATTAGTCTTAGCGCTGTTATGGCAGAATTTTGTTGAAACCGGTGCATGGACGGCTCTCGACTTATGGCAAGCGTTAAGTGTTGCTCCAAGATCTTGTCTCCAGCAGCCTCCCTTGCGCTGTGCGGTGGGCGAACCAACAAAAGCAATTTTATTTGATCCCCAAAAAACTTGGACAGTTAACAAAAGTAATTTAAAATCTCTGAGTATGAATACCCCTTGGCTCGGTAAACAACTTACGGGTCGAGTGGTTGCAACTTTTTTTTAATGACGCAAAGTAACTAGAATTATAGTGGAAAAATCTGAATCAATTTGGCAACAAATTTGGGAAAATCTCAAAGCGATCGCGATCGCGCTTATTTTTGCATTTTTAATCCGAATTTTTATTGCTGAACCCATATATTCCCTCAGATTCGATGTTTCCCACCTTAGAAGTTGGGGATCGGATTGTCGTAGAAAAAGTATCTTACTATTTTTCCTCCCCTGAGTTTGGAGATATCGTGGTTTTTAACCCACCGGAATTACTACAAAATTTTGGCTATGATGCAGATCAAGCCTTTATTAAAAGAGTCATTGGTGATTCTACAGAAACCATTACAGTTCGGAATGGGACTGTTTATCTCAATGGTGATCCAATTCGAGAACCTTACATTAAAGAACCTCCCAATTATCAAATTTCTCCGATTACAGTTCCTGAAGATAAACTGTTTGTTTTAGGGGATAATCGCAATAATAGCAATGACTCTCATGTTTGGGGCTTTTTACCAGAAAAGAAAGTGATTGGTCGGGCTGTATTTCGGTTTTGGCCCCCTGATCGAATCGGTATTATCAATAAGAATTAACTTTTGTTCTTTGGTCACTGTTGGGAACTAAAAGACTTCAAACACGACATAAGATGTAGAGTGTTGCTTAATCACTTTAGGGACAAAGCAACCTTGACCCATTTGATCTGACGAGGAAAAATACAATCATGTTACGCTCTCTCAGCCTTAGCTTATCCGCACTAGCAGTTGCATTGAGTAGTGTTAATGTCCCCGTTAATGCAAAACCTTTATCCTCATTTCTGCTTGATCTCAACTTACCGGAAAATCAAGCCTCTTTTTCTCCCCTTCTCAGTCAAGCACCCGAAACGATCCCAGAAGTGATTGTAGATACCATTCCCATTGATAGCCCCTCCTCTTCTTCCTCAGGAGAAGATATCGTTGTCGAAAGCCCCTCAACTCCCACATCTACATCCAGTGATCGCCGTTTCACCTGCGAATCTAATCAAGGTCAATATACAGTGATGTATAATCCGCAAAGTCAACCCAATGAAAGCTATCCTTGGGCCATTCCGCAACAGATGGGAGGAAACTGGTCTGCGGAAAGACGCTGTCGTGAAATTAGTCAACGCTTGGAAAACTATCGTCCTGATGGATTGTTGGAACTGCAAACGGGCGTGATGAATAATGAAAATGTTGTTTGTGTCACCAGTCAAGATGATCCGAGTTGTCGGATTGTGTTTACGGTTCCTCGGGGACAAGATCCGATTGCAACGCGCGATCGCGTTTTCGATAACCTCGCTGATGCTAACCAAGGACGCGCAACCCAAGGGGTAACCACTTTTACCAGTAACTTGAATTTGAGAGATTTGTTAAACGGAAATCGCAACCAAACTGATGAAAGTATTAATCTCCGTCCCTTCTTAGATCAAGCCGATGGTGGGACAGGAGAAGCACTCA
>JAVLCL010000045.1:0-12504 GCA_031580825.1 Halothece sp. Uz-M2-17 | reverse complement strand
CATCTGTTTTTTGTACCGAGTCAATTAAAGCGTGTCTCGGCATAATGGAAATACTGGTACTTTGTAAGAACGGCGCGAACGGTTCAGGAACAGTAAATTTAACCGTTTGACGATCTATTTTTTCCACAGTTGGAAATTCCCCACTTTCCCCAATTCTCAAGCTGTCTCTAATGTTATTCGGAATTTTTGGATTGAGGATTAAATCGTTATAGGTAAAGACCACATCATCTGCAGTTAATGGTTCTCCATCTGACCATTTTAAGTTATCCCGTAGTGTAAAAATAATTTCTTTTTTATTCTCAGAAATCTCCCAAGATTTTGCTAAAGCTGGTTTAATTTCTCCTGTCAGTGGGTTTTGTTCCACTAATCCTTCATAGGTTAAACCAAAAACATTCGGTGATTCTTGAGAGAGAACTGCATTAAACGTTTTCGGATCACTTAAGATGGCTTGAACGACTTGCGGAACATCTGCTGCGGTGCTTTCGATAATTGCAGGATTACAGGCTGTCAGTAAACTGGCGAGACAAGCCAAAATCAGAGAAATGAGAAAACGAGTTTGACATTGTAAGAATATTTTTAATTTCATATTTAATCAGAATTAGCATTTCTAGAAATAATGGCGCGATCAATAATTTTGCCCTCTTTATTAAGCCCACGAACTACCATTTGATCGGCATAGATATCATAACTGGCAAAACTCAGTTGACTGGTAGCATAATCTGTCCAATCTGATTGTTCCACAGGACGTAATTGCGCCCCAGCACCACAGGTTAAATAAGTTGTTCCATTAATAGATTTGGTTCGTTCATAATGATGTTCGTGACCATTAATATAAAGTTGAACATTATAGTGTTTAAATAAAGGTGTTAGTTGAGACACCAAACGCTGATTTGTCCCATAAACCCCAGAGGAATAAATATTATGATGCCCAAAGACAATTTTCCAAGGTGCGCTAGACTGGCTTAACTGTTCATCTAACCATTCCAATTGCTGATCCCAGTCTGCATTACGATTCGTATCTAAGGCAAAAAACTGGATAATTGAGCGCTGGAAAGTATAGTATCTATCCTGCATATTAAAATAAGGATATTCCAGTTGTTGTGTCCCGTTTTTAGTGCGAATATCATGATTCCCTAAACAGGCATAAAATTTAACCCCTTGTTGTAAAAGAGGCTGATACGGACGCTCAAAAACCGCTTCTATTTTCTCCATTTCGCCATTATTATAGATATTATCTCCGGCTAAAATGGCAAGTGGAAACGGAGAACGACGATAAAATTTTGTCATTGCTTTTGCCACAGCATATTGTCCATTATTCCCAGTTCCGGTATCCGCAAGGGAGACAAAGCGCAACCTCGGTTCGCCTTCGGGAAGACTTAGTTCAGGATTACCCAATAAATCTGCACTTCCTTGGGCGTTCGCTTGATCGAAGCTAGAAAGTTGAGTGGCGATAATCCCACCAATACCGGTTATTCCCAACAGGGTAAGCAGTTCACGTCGTTTCATAATTGAGTTTTTTGGCTTGTTGTTTCGATTTTAGTTCACGACAAGGCTTGTCGAGAGAGCAGAGAAGGTTTAACTTTAAAAAGTAAACAGAGCAGCAGTGGCTAATTAAGAACAAATAACCACGAACGAAAATATGGATATTATTCCAGCAATTGATTTATTAGAGGGAAAATGTGTTCGTCTGTATCAGGGCGATTATAATCAAGTTGAGGTCTTCAGCGATCGCGCTGTAGAAATGGCAAAGCAGTGGGAGGAACAAGGGGCAACCCGTTTGCATCTAGTGGATTTAGATGGGGCAAAAGCGGGAAAACCGATGAATCAAAGTACCATTGCTGAAATTGTAGAAACAGTTTCTCTTCCCGTGCAAGTGGGGGGAGGATTGCGCGATCGCGCGAGTATTGCTGAACTGTTATCCTTAGGGGTAAGTAATGCCATTGTAGGAACCATTGCAGTTGAAGAACCCGAATTAGTAAAAGCCCTCTGTCAAGAATTTCCCCAACAGATCACCATTGGCATTGATGCCCGTAACGGAAAAGTGGCAACCCGTGGCTGGTTAGAAACCTCAGAAATCAGGGCGAAAGACTTAGCGCAACAAATGGCAAATCAGGGCGCAGCAGCGATTATCTACACCGATATTCATCGCGATGGAACGTTAACAGGTCCGAATTTAGAAGCATTGCGAGATTTAGCGGAAAATGTTTCGATTCCTGTGATTGCATCAGGGGGAATGAGTTCGATTACGGATTTACTCAGTTTACTCTCACTTGAACCCATTGGTGTAACCGGTGCAATTTTAGGACGTGCCCTTTATGCGAATAAAATTGATTTGAGAGAAGCGGTACAAGCGGTTGGAAATGGGCGGTTACAAGATGTTCCTCCAAATGGCGATTTTCCAACGTTTGCTTAATGCTTTTTTCCCTTAGTTTAAGAATGGAGTGAATGGCTTAAAAAATCCCCTCATAAATATCAGCGAGGGTGATTTTAATTCCCAGTGATTCTAATTGGATTTCTTCTGTCAATTCTTCCAAAATCTGTAAATTCCATTCTTTCCCATTTCCCCGTCGATAAACCATCACCGAACATTTTTCTTGATCCACTAATACATAGTCTTGAAGCATTTCTAAACTGCGATAAAAACCAAATTTTCGCCCTTGGTCATAATCTCGTGTTGACTCTGATAAAATTTCAATAATCGCCACAGGATTGATTACAGTAGTTTGAGTATTTTCATAATAAATGGGGTCACCATCAAGAATCATTAAATCAGGATAAGTGAAAACCTCGCTGGCTGGAATCCATAAACGCACATTTTCCATGTAAACAGGTGCATTTTTGTCTTTCAATCCTAACCTTAAAGCAATATAAATATTACCTGTAATCAAATTATGTCGAGTTGTTCCTCCAGCCATAGGTATAATTTCTCCATTAATAAATTCGTGGCGAATCTCAGCGTCTGATTCCCACTCTAAATATTCTTGGGGGGTATAAACGTTTTGCGTTAATTGAGTCACCATAATTGAAGAATACCTCTGCTCTTTCTATACTATGTTAATTGATTTTTGGTTCAAAACCAGTGGCACTTGGATTAATATCTTAACCGTTATTATTGGAACCATTATCGGACTTTCTCTAAAACAAAAACTTCCAGCAAAAATTAAGACAATTATTCCCCAAGGAATTGGTTTACTTACTCTTTGGTTAGGTTTTTCCATGGCGGGAGAATTGTCTCAAGTTCAAATTGAAAACTTCCCAGGAGTGATTTTAGGGTTGATGTCAATTATTATTGGCGGTGCGTTAGGAGAATGGTGGTGTATTGAAGAAAGATTAAATGGAATTGGGGATTGGTTAAAATATCGGTTTCGGTATTCAGGACAATTTACAGAAGGATTTGTTGCCACTAGTATTTTATTTTGTGTGGGACCCGTTGCGTTAGTGGGAAGCATTAATAATGGTTTATTAGGCGATAATACATTATTGGTTTTGAAAGCAATTATGGATGGAATTTCTTCGATTCCTTTTGCGAGTCGTTATGGAATTGGGGTTGGCTTTTCGGTACTGGTGATTTTATTGTATCAAGGGGGAATTTCTTTACTGGCTGGACTGTTTGCTGCTAATTTAGATAATCCAGCGAATCATCCTTTAATTTTATTAATTACGGGAATTGGGGGATTAATGATTCTCGGAATTGGTTTAAATTTATTAGAAATCGTAAAAGTGAGAGTTGCTGCTTTTTTACCTGCTTTATTGATGGCACCTCTTTTTTACGGGTTACTTCAATTATTATCTTACAAGTAGAAGTTTTAGAGAGAAGATTTATTAAAAATTTTTATAAATATCGCTTCGATGTCCTATACGAATCACTAAAATGATCAATTCTGCATCTTCTATAGCAATCAGCAATGATTCATGAGAAATTTTTGGGGCAAATTGCCTGTTGCCTATTGCCTATTGCCTTAAACCAGAATTGCTCTCTCACAACTGATTCCTGACTACTATATGGTGTAAACAATCCGATATTGTCCTACTCTAATTCGATAGTAATTGTTTGTTTCTCCTTTCAGTTTTTTACAACTTGATGGACGAGGATTATTAGCCAGATTTGCTATAGCAGCTTTAATCTGTTGTACTTTATCTGATGGAATTGAGCGCAAATCTTTTTTTATTCGTCGATCTAGTTTAATCGTGTATGGAGGCATTTGCGGTCTCTAAACTATCGAAAAAATCATCATAATCAATATAACTATCATCTTTAACTGTGTCTAAACGGAAATCAGCTTCTTTGATATCAATCTGATCTTCAGCATCTTCAATTAATTTCAAAAAAAGCTGATAGTCTTGCTCAGAAATTAAATATAAAGAGGTTTGGTCTGAACGTTGAATCAGGGTTGGCTCAGAATGAGGTTTAATTTCTTCTAAAAGTTCTACTAACTTTTCTCTAATTTGTTCTGAAGCAAGATTAATCATAGTTTTTACTATTCCTAATTTCTGGCTACATTATAGCTTAGATAATAATCCGAGGAAGACGATGTTTAAAGCTACATAAAATTTCCCAAGAAATTGTTCCTAAGGCTTGCGCCCAATCATCGGCTGTAATTATTTGGTTTCCTTCTTCTCCAATTAATGTTACTAGATCTCCAGCTTGAACGTTTTCACAATCGGTTACATCTAGCATTAATTGATCCATGGTAATGGCACCAATTTGAGAGACTTTTTTTCCTTTTAAAAGCACCTTTAAACGGTTAGAAAGATTACGGGGAACACCATCGGCATATCCAATTCCGACAACCGCAATCCGACAGGGGCGATCCGTTACAAATTGATGTCCGTAGCTGACCCCAGCGCCCGCAGGAAGGTCTTTAATTTGGGTAATCCGAGCTTTTACTTGTAAAGCGGGTTTGAGGGGTGTAATTCCCGCTAATTCGGGAGAAGGAGACAAGCCATAAAGGGCTAAACCGACACGAACTAAATCATAATGAAAACTTGCCTCTCGTAGGGTTGCAGCGGAGTTGGCGAGATGGAGACAGGGAGGGGTGAAGTTAATGGTTTTCAGTTGCGCGATCGCGCTTTCAAATCTATTTTGCTGTAACCGCATGAAGGTATCGTCTTTCTCATCGGCGGTGGCTAAATGAGAATAAACACTTTTAATTTCTAATTCCGAATACCCTCGAATCTCAGAGACAAAAGCAACTGCATCTTCCCACAACACCCCTAGACGAGACATTCCTGTATCTAACTTTAAATGGACGGGTAAGGTTTTTCCCATCTTCCGTAAGGTTTCCGCGAAAAAACGCCCTTGTTGCGGGGAACACAAGGTCGGTTCTAAATGCCAACGACTCAAGGCTTGGATCTCTTCTACCGTATTAATCGCCCCTAAAACAAGAATCGGTGCAGTAATTTCAGCAAGACGGAGATCAATTCCTTCTTGTAAGGTTGCCACGGCAAACGCATCACCCCCTGCTGCAATCACGGTTTTTGCCACTTTTACTGCACCATGACCATACGCATCTGCTTTCACCACCGCCATCAAGCGGGTGTCAGGGGATAACAATTGTTTGATTGCTTTCACATTATGGGATAAGGCGTTTTCATTAATTTCGACCCAAGCGCGATCGGTGTTTAGAGATGACTCAGAGGAAATCTGCATCTCTGGAGTCACACTATTCTGACTCAATACCATTAATCACTCCTCACTCACAAACTCAAATCTGGCTATAACCTTATATGAAATTGATTCATTCATGCTACAGAATAAGAAAAAGAGAAATACGCTCATCCAGTCGCTCTCTCCCCCTCACCTCAATCAATTGGTCACCAACCTTAAAAAAGTAATCTTTATTGAACAGCAGCCTGTTCTTGATACATCTGTCGTAACACTAATCCTGGATCAATATATTCTCCCGCATACTTTAAGCCCCAGTGTAAATGAGGTCCTGTGGTGCGCCCAGTCATTCCCACACGCCCAATCCGAGTTCCTGTGGGAACTTGTTGACCCTGTCTTAAGCGAATTCCTCCCTCACGGTCAATTAACACTAAACCCGAACTGGTTTTCTCCACACGCCCTTTCAGATGGCAATAAATATGCTCCCATTGTCCCGATTGAATTATAATCATGGTTCCGCAAGCGGTGTGATCAGATAGTCCAGTTACTCTTCCCCCCCACCAGTTGCGAATGTAACTCCCTAGAGGTGCTGCTAAATCGAGTCCGCGATGAAACTGTGTTCTTCCTGTTGTCGGAGATTTACGATAACCAAAAGGAGAGGTATAAGTTTGAAAATTTTCGACGGGGAAAGACGCATTCAACCATTGTCCTGTTGCTTCGCTGTTACGAGCCATACTTTGAGCGTTAACAAATGGCTGATTAAAAGAAAACGTACTAATCGCACTGACACTAACAAGACCCAATAAAAATAATTTTAAGCGTTGCTTCCAAAACCGCTGCTTACTGGAATGAAACGCATTTTTTCTCATACTCGTACAACTTCTCACCATACCCCGCACCTCACACTCTCCAAAAATATGCTCATAAGTTTGCATTTTTTCGTGATTTTGTCAACTCTATGGCAATATATTTTTTGCTTAACCTCTAAAAGATACAAAAGTTTACAATAGGAATAGTCTTTTCTCATATTGCTATGTCAAACTCAGTCGTTGTTATTGGTGCTGGAATTGGTGGCTTGACCGCAGCAGCATTACTTGCCAAGCGTGGTTATTCCGTCACCATTTATGATCAGGCGTATGTTCCAGGAGGATGTGCTTCTACGTTTAAGCGTCATGGCTTTACCTTTGATGTTGGCGCGACCCAAGTCGCTGGCTTAGAAAAAGACGGGATTCATGAACAAATCTTTACAGAATTAGGAATGGATGTTCCTCCGGCGACCCCGTGTGATCCGGCTTGTACCGTTTATCTTCCCGGTGAAACGACTCCTATTAATATTTGGCGCGATCGCAAACAATGGCGCGAAGAACGAAATCGACAGTTTCCAGGGAGTGAACCGTTTTGGCGTGTAATGGAAACCTTATTTACAGCGAGTTGGCGGTTTCAAGCGCGTGACCCTGTCCTTCCTCCGCGTAACCTCTGGGATCTTTGGCAACTGATTTCTGCGGTGCGACCGGATACCCTGATTACATTACCGTTTGCGTTGCTAACCGTTGGCGATGTGTTGCGCCTCTTCCGGCTGTATGACGATAAACGGTTACGAACCTTTCTTGATATGCAGCTAAAACTTTATTCACAAGTCAATGCAGATGAAACCGCTTTATTGTACGCTGCAACCGCTTTAGGCGTTTCCCAATTCCCCCAAGGATTATGGCATTTACAAGGGAGTATGCAGGTTTTAAGTACCCGTTTGGTTAAGGGATTAAGAAAACACGGCGGAAAGATTAAATTACGTCATTCCGTGCAAAGAGTGCATTGTGAGAAAGGATCGATTACTGGAGTTACCATCCGTAATGATCAAACAGGGGAAATATGGCGAGACCAAGCAGACGCAGTCATTGCAAATGTAACTGTACAGAATTTATTAAAGTTATTGGCTGATCCAGATAATTCCTTTGGAAGTGCTGACCTTTTCTTACGGGGATATCAAAGGCGAGTGGAAAACTTACCGTCTGCAAATGGGGCGTTTGTGCTTTATTTAGGGGTGGATCGCCGTGCAATTCCTGAAAACTGTCCCCCTCATTTACAATTTCTCTATGACTATGAAGACGTTGTCGGGGAAAAAAATTCCTTATTTGTTTCTGTCAGTAAACCAGGGGATGGACGCGCACCAGAAGGACAAGCCACGATTACAGCGTCTTCTTTTACAGATGTGACGCAATGGTGGACAAAAACCCCTGAAGAATATGAAGCTTTAAAGGAAGATTACGTTAAAACCGCAATACAACGCCTCAGTCAATATTTCCATCTCACTCCAGAAACGATTATCCATCAAGAAGCTGCAACCCCGAGAACATTTGCACGTTTTACAGCGCGGGAATCAGGATATGTGGGAGGATTAGGACAGAGGGTTTCCACATTTGGTCCGTTTGGGTTTGCGAATCGGACTCCGATTGAGAATCTCTGGTTAGTGGGAGACTGTACCCATCCGGGAGAGGGAACCGCAGGGGTGAGTTATTCTGCGTTAACTGCTGTGCGTCAGATGGAAGCCAAGCAGTTTGGTTCATCTCATTAATTAATTGTGATTTTATTTATCTGAGCTTAGAATAATAAAAGATGACCCGTGGAGTAAAGGTATGGCAACCTCTAGACCTAACATAGTCAGTATCCAGAAGAAGAATTCTCAGGACACAGATACTTTAGAAATTAGTGACCTTAAAAAAGAAGAAATTATTGATTATCTCTTCGCAGAAATTGGTGGCAGAAGGTCTTACTATCGTGCTTTAAAAAAAGAAGGTTTAAAAGTCATATTAGAACTGATTCGAGAAAATCCAGATGGAAAAGAAGCCTTAACCAAATTAGTAGCACAACAAGCAGCGCAAGCTGATACGAATCGTCGTTTAGGGGGACAAGTATCTGGATTAAATCATCGTGTTGCTAGTCGTGATCGCACTATTAAAAATTTAATGCAGCATATTAATACTCTCAAACTACAAATCAATGAAGCCTCACACGCCATTAATGCATCTCTTGAACATCTGACACAATTAGAGAAAAGTGAAATTATCATTGGGGTAAAACAAATTCAAGATTGGCTTTCTAAAAACTTTACGAATAAAGTCTGAATAAATCACCTAATTTTTATGTTAATTACTCGCAAAAAACTCATTAGTTTGGGGAGCAGTCAGTATCAGACCCGCATGATAACAAAACATCTAAAACCTCATGTTATCAAAAATAGAACATATTTTTATTGTTATGAAGAAGTTATACAAGCAATCGTAGAAAGACGAAAAAATAATCGAATTAGACATACAACCCGTGAACACTTGATTGAGTTAGAAACAAAACTACGACACCTTGATCAATCTGAATCTAAATCACTAGAATTAGTAAAGTTAGATCAAATCTTGGCAAAAGGAACAGAAGCGATGATTCGCGTAAGAGATCATTTCGATCAACTTGATCAAGAACAAAAAAAAATCGCTCAGAATTGGAAAAAACACCTAGAAAAAAATAATATTGTCCCTTTTTTTGTAGTGAGTCAATAAATGTCTAATTTAGAGAAATTAATGAATTACTTAGAGGTAAGTACTCAAACTTTACAACAGTTGAGAACTTCCTCAAAAAATGCTCATATTGCTTCTAGAGATACAGCATGGGACTATTATGTTGCTTGGCGTGATAGTGCAGAAGGGAAAGCATGGAAACAACAAAAAGAAGTAGAGTATGGTTACCGTTGTCCTGAGTGTAATCGAAAAACTCCCTTAACCATCGATCATAAAATTCCCCGCAGTAAAGCACCTTGGTTAGCTTGGGACTTAAGTAATTTATGGCTATTGTGCTATCACTGCAATAAAAAGAAAGGTGATAAAAATTGGAGTGAGTATCTCAATACTATCAAGGAAAAACGAGGGAATGTTGTTTATAAACGAATTCTAAAACTAGCCCAACTTTCCAAGAAGGATCAGCAGAATTCAAGATGATTTGATTGTGTTAAATGGAGAAAAATTTCACAACGCCAAAACTTTTTCTCATGTTATAGACATTAACGTGATCCCAGCAACGATTTCCTGATTAAAAATGTGGGATGATACCAATACAGTAGCCTAAATTCTTGAGTTACCTAATAATGCTACCTGTTAAAGACGCAGAAAATCTGATCTTAAATACAATCGAACCCTTAACAGAAACTGAACCAGTTACACTTGATGCAGTTGTGGGAAGGATTCTCGCTCAATCGGTTACCAGTGAGTTAGACTACCCCCATGAGGATAATTCGGCGATGGATGGTTATGCAGCGCGATCGCGCGATCTCTCTTCCGCAAGCCCTGATCAACCCGTTACGTTAGAAATTGTCGAAGAAATCCCTGCTGGTGTTCCTCCCCGTCATCCGTTAGAAAGTGGACAAGCAGCCCGCATTTTTACTGGTGGTATTTTACCCCTTGGTGCAGATACGATTGTCATGCAAGAAGACACTCAAAAAGATGGGAATCAGGTTAAAATTTTCTCGGCTGCAACTGCGGGACAATTTATTCGGAAGCAGGGAAGTTTCTATCAGTCAAAACAGCCTTTATTACCCTCTGGAATTAAAATTAATGCGCCAGAAATTGCAGTTTTAGCAGCGATGCAATGTCGAGAAATATCAGTGTATTGTCCGCCAAGAGTGACTATTTTTTCTAGTGGGAATGAGTTAGTTAAACCTGAGGATACGTTACAACGGGGACAACTGGTGGACTCGAATCAATATGCTCTCAAGGAATTAGTAAAAGAACAAGGGGCGGTTGCAATTCCGTTAGGGATTATTAAAGATGATCCAGAATTAATAAAAAGCGCGATCGCGCAAGCCATTTCTGCTTCTGATATCGTCATTTCAACCGGTGGCGTTTCTGTTGGGGACTACGATTATATTAAAAATATTTTAACGGAATTAGGGGGAACCATTCACATTAATTCTGTTGCGATTAAACCGGGAAAACCGTTAACATTTGCGACATTTCCTAATTGTTATTACTTTGGGTTACCCGGTAATCCTGTTTCTGCACTGGTGACATTCTGGCGATTTGTTGCGCCTGCAATCAAAAAACTTAGTGGACAAAAAAGTAACTTTAAACCGACATTTGTCAAAGCAAAAACACAGGAACAATTACGAGCAGGGGGCAAACGAGAGACTTATTTATGGGGAGAAGTCAAAGCCATCGCAGGAGAGTATGAATTTCACGTTGCTGGCGGAAGTTATAGTTCTGGTAATTTAATTAATCTGGCTCAAACCAACGCTTTAGCGATTCTTCCTATAGGAACAAAATTAATTTCTGCTCAAGAAACAGTAGAAGTCATGCTGATTTCATAATTCCACTGATGACCAGTTACCAAATAACTAATAACTAATAACAAATGACTAATTTAATTTTATTTTGGCATCGCAGAGATTTACGTATAGATGATAACCTTGGACTGCATCAAGCTCAACAACATTCCAATAAAATTGTTGGTGTTTTCTGTTTTGATCCGAAACTGTTACAGTCCGATCAAGTTGCACCTGCTAGAATAAAATATCTACTCGGATGCTTAAAAGAATTAGCAGCAGGCTATGAAAAAGCAGGAAGCGAATTATTATTTTTACAAGCTGATCCAGTAACAGCAATTCCTAAATTAGCCGAAACTTTAAACGCCAGTGCGGTTTTTTGGAATCATGATGTTGAACCTTATGGTAGAGAGCGCGATCGCGCAGTACAATCAGCACTAGAAGCAAAAGCCATTTCTGTTTATACGCTTTGGGATCAACTTCTCCATGCCCCCGGCGAGATCCTAACCAAAGGGGAAGACCCCTATAAAGTTTACACCCCCTTTTGGAAAAATTGGCAACAACAGCCCAAAGCCGAACCCGTTGGACAAATTAAACCATTAATGGGTTTAACTGACTCAGAACAAGCAAAAACAGCAACTGTCGGAAAAATTTCTTTACCCACCCTCACAGATTTAGGCTTTACTTGGGAAAATGAACTGCCCCTTCTGCCAGGAGAAACCGCAGCCAGAGAAAAACTCGAACAATTCTGCGATCGCGCTATATTAGATTACGATCAAAATCGCAATTATCCCGCAATTGATGGCACATCTCTATTGAGTGCTGCTTTAAAGTTTGGTGCTATTAGTATCCGAGAAATCTGGCAAACGACCGTTACCCTCTGGGAAGACACCCGTAGTGATGAGGCAAGAGATAATATTACTGCATGGCGACAGGAACTGGCGTGGCGAGAGTTTTATCAACACGCCCTGTATTTTTTTCCAGAATTAGCAGAGGGATCCTATCGCGATCAATTTAAAGATTTCCCTTGGGACAATAACCCCGACCATTTCCAAGCCTGGTGTGAGGGCAAAACTGGCTATCCCATCATTGATGCAGCGATGCGCCAACTGAATACAACCGGCTGGATGCACAACCGATGTCGGATGATTGTGGCGAGTTTTCTCACGAAAGACTTAATAATTAATTGGCAATGGGGAGAAAAATATTTCATGCAAACCCTGTTTGATGGTGATTTAGCTGCGAATAACGGGGGTTGGCAATGGAGTGCTTCCAGTGGCATGGATCCCAAACCATTACGTATTTTTAATCCGGCTTCCCAAGCCCAAAAATTTGATCCTGATGGAGAATATATCCGCTACTGGCTACCGGAATTAAATGCCATTGATACAGGAAACTTACTCACAGGAAACATTTCTCCCCTCGAACGGGAAAGCCTTGGTTATGTCCAGCCTATCGTTGACCATAAACAGCAACAAAGAGCCTTCAAACAACGCTATCAACAACAGAAAGAACGAAGTTAAAAATTAGATTAAAATCACATGGCTCTCCCAGAGTAAATATGAGAACCAAGTGTTCAATTTAGGCAAGAGGCAAG
>JAVLCL010000570.1:0-1859 GCA_031580825.1 Halothece sp. Uz-M2-17 | reverse complement strand
CAGCTTTGGCAAGGAGGGTTTTCCCCGTTCCCGGCGGTCCGACTAAGAGAACTCCTTTCGGGATTTTTGCACCGAGTCGGCTATATTTTGTGGCATTTTTAAGATAATCCACGACTTCTTTGAGTTCTTCTTTGGCTTCATCTACGCCAGCAATGTCACTGAAGGTAAAGCCAGTGTCGCCTTCGGAATAAATTCGTGCTTTGCTTCTACCCACGGACATAATAGGGTTACTTGCCCCACCTTGAGCGCGATTAAATAAGAAATAGGCAAGACCGAAAAAGAGTAACGGGGGTAAAATCCAACTCAGTGCGCCAACGAGCCAGCCTGCGCCACCGCCTGCGGGTTGTCCGCTATATTCAACGTTATTCGCTTCTAAAACGTCTGTTAAATCGCGATCGCTGGGAACGTTAAAGGTTTGTCGAACCAGGGGCGCGTTCTCCTCTTCTACCGCATCGGGTTTGAGTGTATATTCGATGCGTTCGGGTCCAATACTGACTTCTTCTACTTGGTTATTTTTAACTTGCTCTATAAATTGACTATAAGGCACTTCTTTTCCGCCTGGACTGGAGAAGAAGCTCGCTACCAATAGGGTTAAGGCAATAATGGGAAAGAGCCAACTGCCGTTAAACCTTGGTTTTTCATTGCTATTATCTTTACTTTGAGAATTATTTTTATTGGGGTTTTCTGTAACCATGCCTTTCGACTTTTGCGCTATATACTCCGATCTTCGCGCTGATCGGCTCTGAAAACGGCTACCTTGAGTTAGAAATCAGTGGTTTGTTCTCTGTCATTCGTTATTGGTCGTTGGTTAGAGATAGCGTTTCTGTGTCTGTTGAGAACAGTTGAGCAGTGAGCAGTGACCAGTTACTAGTGACCAAAGAACTAAACTATTTTTTGTTGAGAGTTTTTTCTAAAATTTGGTAGGGCAGATGTTTGCTCATTAGACTTTAATTGAAGCCTGAGCCACTACCTCCTCATTCTATCAAATTTTTTTCAAAATGGCTAAAAATTAGGGATTTACTTCCTGTTGAAACCAGTTTCCCTGATCATCACAATGATAAAGATAACGATTTTGGGGGTTTCCTTTCAGGGTGAGATAGTCAACGTAGTGCGGGGACAAGAGTAAAACGGTGAACGTTTCAGGGGGATGATGTGGAGAGGGATTTGCTTCGGTGAAGGTGGTTTCGGGCGCAGTACGTTCGGCTTTGGGATGGGGCCAAGCAAAGAGTAAACGGGCGTTATCAGAGAGATTTTCCCAGACGGTTTGTCGCAGCGAAGCAAAGGAGGTATGGTCTGAGTCAATGACTTTTATGATTCCCCGAAAGCGAAACTGTTCGCGAGATTTAGTAAAGTACCAACAAATTTCGGCTTGCGGTTGTTGCTGCAGATGATAATTTTTCTCGCTGCGAGCATCACTAATAATTTGCAGATCATTGCTGTTGTCTCGAAAGCCCCGAAAAACAACGGTACGGTTGGCGGGTTGACCGTTGGGGGTAACGGTGGCGAGTTGAAAAAAACGGGAGTCGGGATGGGAGCGATTTTGATGCAGCGATCGCGCGATCGCGCTCCGCCAAGGCGCTAAAGACATGAAAACGATTAAGATGTTCTTGCTAGTTATAGCGTAGTTTTAAGGGAATCGCAACACTTTTTCTAAAACCTTTACCCGCTCGCGAGAATTAATTTAAGATCAGAATCTCAGTCATTACTTGAGAATAGATTAACTTAATCAGCCCTTACGATAGAGACAAATCAATGGTCAGAGAGCTTGAGCGTAAACAATCGACAAACTTCCCAGAAAACGCGCCTGTGGCGAATCCTGTGTTCTTTCGGACCTATAGCCGACGAACCGAGAATGGAAG
>JAVLCL010000044.1:0-12559 GCA_031580825.1 Halothece sp. Uz-M2-17 | reverse complement strand
ATTGAATCTAAACTTGTTATGCTAACTACAACCACTGATACCCTCCAAGGACAAACGATTGAAGAATATTTAGGTGTTGTTACTGCCGAAGTTGTCTATGGTAGCAATGCTTTACGAGACTTTTTTGCCGGCTTCCGTGACTTTTTTGGCGGGCGTACCGGAAGTTATGAAAAACTGTTTACGAAAGGACAAAAAGAAGCCGTAGAAGAGCTTGGAAAAAGAGCGGAAAAACTGGGTGCGGATGCAGTGATTGGGATTAAAGTTGATACAGGAACGATTAATGTTGATGAAGAAGGGGCTTTATTGGTGATTACAGCGACAGGGACGGCAGTTAAACTCGGGTGAGATCTCCGACAAAATTGAACAGACGACTGTTCTTGAAACACAACAGTCTATTTAGGGCTTGCTGAAAAAGTCTAATTATCGGTTTAGCTAGGCAAAAGTCAATAGGCAACAGGCAATACTGAAGAAGGAAAGTCGGAAAAGCCAGACATTTTCTTGGAAGGTGCAACGTTTTCTGCCTTGATCATTCAATTCCCATGCACTTTTTCCAAGAATTAAGAGGCTTAAAACCTGATTGAGTAAGGGTTTCCGTTTTATTCAGCAAGCCCTATTTATGAACCTAACTCTGTAATTAATTCACTTAGAGTAGAATTCTGGATTGGAGAGAATTAACGAATAACTAACTTGAATAGATCATACATATCTTACCCGTTCCAGCGCAGCTAGATAATGATCATTAAAACTTCCTTAACAAATCCGTGGTAATTGTTCTCCACTCAACATATCAACGACTCGGGTTGTTCCCATTACACTTTTCATCGTGACTAAAGCCTTTTTCTCACCGCTTACTTCTCCAATCACTTGCGCTTCTGGGTTGATCCCTTGCAAAATTGAGAGGGCTTTTTCCACATCAGCAGGAGGAACAAACAGGATAAATCGTCCTTCATTGGCAATGTAAAGGGGATCGAGTCCGAGGATTTCACACGCACCAGCAACATTATCTTGTACCGGAATGGCATTTTCCCTAATCGTACTCGCTAAACCGCTACTGGTGGCAATTTCGTTTAAGGCACTGGCTAACCCCCCACGGGTTAAATCGCGGGCGCAATGAATATTAATTCCCGCTTTAATCAGTTCTAAAATCGTACTGGCAACCGGTGCAGAATCACTTTCAATGGCTTCTTCAAACTCCCAACCTTCTCGTTGCGCCATAATTGCAATACCATGCCTTGCTAAATCCCCGTTAAGTAAAATTTGATCGCTGGGTTGAATCGATCGCGCGTGAATCTCTAAATCATGTTCAATCACTCCAACGCCTGCGGTATTGATAAAAATGCCGTCTCCTTTACCCTGATCCACAACCTTGGTGTCTCCAGTAACAATTTTGACATTCGCGTTTTCCGCAGCAGCTTGCATGGATTGGACAATTTCCCAGAGGGTGGACATGAGAAGTCCTTCTTCTAGAATAAAACTTGCCGTGAGATATAGCGGTCGCGCCCCCGACATGGCAAGATCATTGACGGTTCCATAAACCGCCATCGAACCAATATCACCACCGGGGAAAAAGAGAGGATTCACAACATAAGAATCAGTGGTAAAAGCAATTTTATTGTGAGGGAGAGTGAGTGATGCTGCATCGTGGGGAATCGCTTGTGGATCGCCAAATACGGGATGGAACATTTCTGAAATCAATTGATTCATCAGTTTTCCACCGCCACCGTGGGCGAGGAGAATGTTGGGATATTGTGGGATGGGAATCGGACAAGTATTTGTCATTTGTTCTTTGTTGTTCGTTCTTTGTTGGTTGTTAATCAATGAACCATGTAGGGCATAGCCCGCGCGAAGAACCATGAACCACGAACCATGAACATCCACCGATTACCTGTGTACCTCAACAGACTAAGAAACGCTATAAAGATAGTAAGCAGCACAAGCCCCTTCCGAGGAAACCATCGGCGCACCGAGAGGAGATTCAGGGGTACAACGCCCCCCAAAAGCAGGACAATCTGGGGGTTTTTTCTGTCCGCGCATAATCTCGCCACTGATACATTCGGTTTTTGGTTTAGACGTGGGAAAAGTCAGTTTCGTTTGGAATTTTTGTTCTGCGTCCAAGGCTGCATATTTGCCTCGGAGGGCAAAACCACTTTCGGGAATGGAACCAATGCCTCGCCACTGTCGGGGAACGATTTCAAATATTTCTTGGATCAGTTGTTGGGCGCGATCATTCCCTTGGTAGGAAACGGAACGTACATATTGATTTTCCACCTCATAGCGTCCGCTTTCTAGTTGTTGGATACAGAGATAAATCCCTTGCAGAATATCAACCGGTTCAAAACCCGTGACAACAATGGGAATTTTATACCGAGACGCGATCGCGCTGTATTCGTGATAGCCCATCACGGTACAGACATGACCCGCAGCCAGAAAACCTTGCACCCGACAATCCGGGGCAGATAAAATCGCCTCCATCGCTGGGGGAACAAGGACATGAGACACTAACAAAGAGAAGTTTTGTAAGTTTTCTTGATACGCTTGATAAACTGCCATAGCCGTTGCAGGGGCGGTGGTTTCAAATCCGATCGCGAAAAAAACCACCTCCCGATCTGGGTTATCTCTAGCAAGGGCAACTGCTTCTAAAGGAGAATAAACAATGCGAACATCTCCGCCTTGACTTTTAATCCAAAAGAGGTCTTTCTCACTCCCCGGCACGCGCAGCATATCGCCAAAAGAACATAAAATTACTTCCGGTAGGGCTGCCAGCGCGATCGCGCTATCAATCAGGTGCATCGGCGTGACACACACGGGACACCCAGGACCATGAATTAGCGTTACCTCCGGCGGTAACAACTGATTCAACCCATATTTAACAATGGAATGAGTTTGTCCGCCACAGATTTCCATCAAAGTCCAGGGTTGCGTGACCGTTTGCGCGATCGCGCCTGCACAAGTCTGAGCGAGAGAGGGATTGCGATATTCGCTAACGTACTTCACGATATTTCTCCCACATACGTTCCTAACGCACGAGCCGTTTGCACAAGATTACAATTGGGATCAACCAGAAGCGGACTCTTATCTACCACGTCTTGCAGAGGAATGCCAACTGTCTCGCCATCCCGCCAAGCGACCATTCGATCATACTTTTCCTCAGCGACCAAATCAACGGCAGCTTTTCCTAGGGTAGCTCCGATAATACTATCAAGGGCGCAAGGGAGTCCACCGCGTTGCACATGACCGAGTACCGTCACGCGGGTGTCAATGTGACCTTTGGTATATTTCGAGATTTGTTGGGCGATCTGTTGGGAAATGCTAATGGCACAATTCGCATCCGTTTCCATGGGAAAATCAATCGGATTTTGCACGCCTTCTGCAACGACAATAATGGCAAATCGGCGTTCTTGTTCTTCTCGCAACCGATCAATATGTCGCGCCATACTTGCCATGGAATAGGGAATTTCAGGAATGAGAATCACATCTGCCCCCCCAGCAATACCAGAATTAAGAGCCAAATGTCCGGCGGTGCGTCCCATAACTTCGACTACCAGTGCGCGATCGTGACTGGCTGCGGTAAAACTAAGGCGTTCTAAGGCTTCGGTCACGGTACTCACTGCACTATTAAACCCTAAAGATTGATGCGCCATGGCAACATCATTATCAATGGTTTTGGGAATCACCACTAAATTCCAGTTTCCTTTCCGCGCTAATTCCCGCAAGATTGCCATACTGCCATCTCCGCCAATGGCAATTAAGGCATCCAATCCTAAATCTTGGTAACCCCCAATAATGTCATCGGCACAAGCAAGGGTTTCGTGATCGCCTTTATTAATACTGCCCAGAATTGTTCCTCCAACACATAAAAGAGGATCAATCCCGTGGAGATAACTCACACAGTAGGAAGGAAAAGAAATGGCTTTCCGTTCCCGTAATCCTTCTGTAGCGTAAGGGATGCCTAAAACTTCATAATCGTAAGTGAGTGTCGCGTGACTGAGAACCGCCCGTATAGCACAGTTTAAACCGGGACAGTCACCACCACTGGTAAGAATACCAATTCGTTTTTTTCCCATGATGTTCCTCGCTTATTGGGATGAAGAGAGAGTGGCTGTTGGCGGAGCATAATGCCACAAGGGATGGGTTTCTTGGAGTAACCGCATATACTGGGCACGTTCATAAGCAGATTCATCCTCGCAATAAAACTGGGACATACTGCCTTGCATCTCTTTTACTGAAGCATACTCGTTTTCTGTCATCCAGTGCTGGAGTTGCCGTTCAATATCTTGGAGATGGTCAATACCATGACGGAGAAGCGTGGAACAAACTTGGGTTACTTTTGCCCCTGCCATGAGAGCTTTAATGACATCACGCCCCGTGTGAATGCCACCGGTTGCAGCAAAGTCTGTTTCGACCCGACCATATAAAATCGCAATCCAACGAACCGCTAAAAGGGCATCTGCAGAATGACTAAGATGCACTTGGGGTTCTACTTCTAGTTCTTCTGGGTTAATTTCCGGTTGTAGGAAGCGATTGAATAAAACTAACCCTTCGGCACCGATTTCGGCACAGCGTTTTGCCATATAAGCAAAATTAGTAAAGAAGGGACTGAGTTTGATGGCGACAGGAATGTTTACCTCTGCTTTCACATCTTGGAGAATATCGAGATAGATTTGTTCGGTATCGCTACCAGAGAGATTAAAATCTGTAGGGACAAAATAAACATTAAGCTCGATCGCGCTTGCGCCGGCTTCTTCCATGAGGCGGGCATATTCCACCCAACCGCCACGAGAATAGCCATTGAGGCTGGCAATAATCGGTAAGCCAGTGGCTGCTTTTGCCTGTTGGATATGTTCAAGATACAGTTCCGGTCCCACATGAAATTCATCTGGTTCGGGGAAATAGGTTAAGGCTTCGGCAAAACTCTCCGTTCCATATTCCAAATGATGATGAAGATCAAATTTTTCCCGCAATAATTGTTCTTCAAACAGGGAATGCAAAACGATCGCGCCTGCACCCGCATCCGCAAGCTGTTTCACATGATCAAGATCTTCCGTTAAGGGGGCTGCTGCTGAGGGAACCAGTGGTGAGCGCAACTCCAGTCCGAGATAATTAGTTGTTATATCCATTGTTCGTTCGTTATTCGTCATTTGTCATTGGTCATTCGTCATTTGGAAAAGGGGATTGGGAATCGGGAAGAGGAAATCAAAGATTCTCCTTGTCTCCCCCGAACTTTACCGATCAGGATGAAAGTTCTACCCCTTTAACCGAGTTGGGTTACTGATCGCTGCTGCCTTGAGACGCAAGCTGTTGATAGCGTTGCCAACGGTCTTCCACATCTCCTTGGGCTTCTTGTAGTAACTGTTTCGCTGCTTCGGGATTGGTTTTCGTCAGCATTTGGAAGCGATTTTCTTTATACATGGACAGTTTCACCGGTTTTTTCGGCGATCGCGAGTCCATATGCAAGGGATTTTGCCCTTCTGCTTTCAAATCGGGGTTATAACGATACAGTAACCAGCGACCGCTATCCACCAAGTCTTTCTGATGACCCATGGCGGTTTTCATATTGATGCCATGAGCAATGCAGTGGGAATAGGCAAGAATTAAGGAAGGACCGGGATAGGCTTCTGCTTCTAAAAAGACTTTCAGCGTGTGTTCATCTCGTGCACCCATGGCAACGCTACCGACATAAACATTGCCATAAGTCATCGCGATCGCGCCGAGGTCTTTCTTCGCTGTTGGTTTGCCACCGGCAGCAAACTTGGCAACCGCAGCCCGAGGCGTTGCTTTCGAGGCTTGTCCACCGGTATTGGAATACACTTCGGTATCGAGGACAAGAATATTGACATTGCGACCACTGGCGAGGACATGATCCAAACCGCCAAAGCCAATATCATAAGCCCAACCGTCACCGCCAACAATCCAAACCGATTTTTTCACGAGATAATCAGCGAGGGTTAACAGTTGTTTCGCGTCTGGGGAATTGAGATTGACCAGTTTCTCTTTCAACTGCGCCACTCGTTCCCGTTGTTCCCAAATATCAGCTTCTGAGCGTTGTTCTTGGTTCAAAATGCCATTAACCAGATTTTCCCCGATTTCTCCGGCGAGTTTTTGCAGGAGTTCTTTGGCGAAATCGGTTTGTTTATCAATGGAAACTCGGAAACCTAAACCAAATTCGGCATTATCTTCAAACAGACTATTCGACCACGCCGGACCGCGACCATCAGCGTTTTGTGACCAGGGGGTCGTCGGTAAGTTTCCGCCGTAGATAGACGAACAACCCGTGGCGTTGGCTACAACCATGCGATCCCCAAACAGTTGCGTCGCGAGTTTCACATAAGGGGTTTCTCCACAACCGGCACAAGCCCCAGAAAATTCAAAGAGGGGTTCTTGCCATTGTTGTTGACGCATCCGTTCCACATTTAACTGTTTGCGGTCGGGATTCGGTAAATTTAAGAAGAAGTCCCAATTTTCTTCTTCCTGATCCCGTATTGGTAATCGTTCTGCCATATTAATCGCTTTGCGCGAGGGTTGGGTTTTATCTTTTGCCGGACAAACATCCACACAAATTCCACAACCGGTGCAGTCTTCTGGGGAAACTTGAATCGTAAATTTCTGTCCTTGGAAGGCTTTGTCTTTAACCTCAGTAAACTTAAATGTACTGGGGGCATGGGCTAACTCCCCTTCCTCATAGGCTTTCCCGCGAATGACGGCATGAGGACAAACCATGATGCATTTACCACACTGAACACAAATATCAGATTCCCAAACGGGGATTTCTTGGGCAACACCGCGTTTTTCCCATTTTGCCGTTCCTGTGGGATAGGTTCCATCGCAGGGTAAGGCACTCACGGGGAGTTCATCTCCTTTGCGCGCGATCGCTTTCCCTAATACATCACGGACAAAAGCAGGGGCATTGTCAGGAACAGGGGGTTGACGATGGGTGGGACTGTTGACGGTTTGCACGTCGATACGGTGCAGGTTATCTAAAGCGTTATCCACCGCCGAGAGATTCATCTGGACAATTTCAGTTCCTTTTTTGCCGTAGGTTTTCTCGATCGCGTGTTTAATTTGAGCAATCCCTTCTTCTCGCGGTAGCACGCCAGACAGGGCAAAGAAACAGGTTTGCATGACGGTATTAATCCGTCCCCCCATTCCGCTTTCTCGGGCGACTTTATTCGCATCAATGGCATAAACATCTAAGCCTTTACGAACAATCGCTTCTTGCACTTCTAAAGGCAAATGATCCCACAGCTGATCAGCAGGATAAGGACTGTTTAATAATAAGGTTGCGCCTTGGGCTGCCACTTCCAGGACATCCAGTTTTTCTAAAAATGACCACTGATGACAACCGACAAAGTTCGCCTGATTGATTAAGTAGGTGGAACGAATGGGATCGGGACCGAAGCGTAAGTGAGACACCGTAACCGCGCCCGATTTTTTAGAATCATAGACAAAGTAACCTTGGGCGTAGTTTTCCGTTTCGCTACCGATAATTTTGATTGAGTTTTTATTCGCGCCAACCGTCCCATCTGACCCTAAGCCATAAAAAACAGCCCGAGAAACACTTTCTGCTTCTGTAGAGAATTCTGGATCGAAGGGTAAGGAAGTGTGGGTTAAGTCATCATTAATGCCGATGGTAAAGTGATTTTTCGGTTGTGCTTGGCTGAGATTATCCAGAACCCCTTTCACCATTGCTGGGGTAAATTCTTTTGAGGATAAACCATAGCGTCCGCCGACTACTTTTGGCATTTGCTCTGTCCAGGCTTCTTGCATGGCGGAAACCACATCTAAATACAGGGGTTCACCACTGCTGCCGGGTTCTTTGGTGCGGTCTAATACCGCGATCGCGCGAGTGGTTTCCGGTAATGCAGCAACAAAGCGATTTACATCCCACGGACGATACAACCGCACTTTTAACACGCCGACTTTTTCTCCTTGGGCAGTCAAATAATCAATGGCTTCATGGGCGGTTTCACACCCCGATCCCATTAAAACCACCACGCGATCGGCATCCGGTGCGCCATGATATTCATACAATTGATACGGTCGTCCGGTTCGGTCTGCCAATTTGTCCATCATTGCTTGCACAATGGCAGGACAATCATTATAAAAGGAATTGACACTTTCCCGTCCTTGGAAGAAGACATCGGGATTTTGGGCAGTTCCTCGCAAGACGGGGCGGTCTGGAGTGAGGGCAAGTTGGCGATGATCAAAGATATCGGCTTCATCCACAAATGCCTCTAAATCTTCATTTTCGAGGAGTTCTATTTTTTGAATTTCGTGAGAAGTCCGAAAGCCATCGCAGAAGTGGAGAAAAGGGATTCGCGTTTTTAGGGTTGCGGCTTGGGCAATCAGGGCTAAGTCCTGGGCTTCTTGTACGGATGCTGAGGATAAGAAGGCAAACCCGGTTCCCCGTGCTGCCATGACATCACTATGTTCCCCAAAAATGGAAAGGGCTTGGGCAGCAACCGATCGCGCTGCTACATGAATCACCGCCCGGCTGAGTTCACCTGCAATTTTATACAAATTGGGAAGCATTAATAATAAGCCTTGGGAGGCGGTAAAGGTCGTGGTGAGCGCACCCGTTTGTAATGATCCGTGAACTGCCCCCGCAGCACCGCCTTCACTTTGCATTTCCACGACTGACGGGACACTGCCCCATAAGTTGGGTTGCCCTTGGGATGCCCAGGCATCTGCCCATTCTCCCATTGGAGATGCTGGTGTAATCGGATAGATGGCGATCACCTCATTGAGGGGATAGGCGACGCGCGCGATCGCTTCGTTTCCATCCAGCATCGCTTGTTTTTTAGCAGTCATTACGACAAAACCTCCTAGCTGTTTTACTCGGTCGCTGTGGAAGCTGGAAAAGGGCTGTCACAACTACTTTTTTCTTAAATTTCGTTTGGAATTGCTTCCTTTCTCAGTAAGAAGAAAATAAGTTTGCAGGCAGTCACGACTCCACCATCAAGACACCCTACGATGACAATCAGTCCATTTTTTTAGTGATTGATGAGGCTGTCAGGCGAACGACCTTTCCGTAGTTAAGTTGCTTTTTTTTGACTCCGTTTTGATTCACTTCATCTGAGCAACTATTCCATTTTCTATTTTCTACTAGAAGAGTTTGTTTGCCTTAATGACTTAACCCTTTTTAAAGAATTGGTTCTAATTTGGCTAAATCATCAAGGGTTTGTTGCGCTGCTTTCTCATCAAGAATATTCAAAGCAAAACCGACATGAACAATCACATAATCCCCAACTTCTGCTTCTGGAACGTAGGCAAGGCTAACGATTTGAATGACACCACTAAAGCTAACTTTTGCCATTTTCGATAGGGGATCGTTACCAGTGATACTAATAATTTTTCCGGGAACTGCTAAGCACATAATGAATTTCGATTAATGGTATGATTGGTTACTTTTATCTTATTAAAAGATATAAATTTTTTTCTCACTTTTTAATTTTTGTTACTGGTTCTTCGTTATTTGTTATATGAAATACGCAAATGGTTGCTACAAATTAAGTGGTCTAACGATCCTATTGAAGGGGGGTTAGGGGGTATTCCCCTTATTAAGGCGAAGGGGGGATCTGGTGTAGCAGGATTTTTTGGATTTCATATTATTTTTTATTGGTTCTCCCCATCTCTTCCTTCGTCAAGCATTAAATTTGTGATTTAAATCATTGTTTTTTTTGAAAAATTAGTATAATCACCTTGACCTTACTCGCGATCGATGCTAAATCAGCGATCGCGAGTAAGGTGAATTACGTTTTATATATTTGGAGAATAAT
The DNA here is from genome assembly GCA_031580825.1 of Halothece sp. Uz-M2-17. Taxonomy (GTDB): domain Bacteria; phylum Cyanobacteriota; class Cyanobacteriia; order Cyanobacteriales; family Rubidibacteraceae; genus Halothece. Next base: position 2,783 of record JAVLCL010000044.1, on the reverse strand, counting down.
CACAATGACCAAACTTAATATTTTAACCGCCTGTGCTTTGGGTGCTGTCATGGTTAGTGTTGCCCAAGGTGCTCAAGCCATTACCTTAAGCATTGATGATGGCACTGCTGAAAATGCGATTGGTTTGACTGAAGGTGGAGACGCTTTATGGTTGAACTCTTTCACCGCTCAACCTAACTCTCAGGTGGTAACGGGGATTTCGCTAACTTGGGGAACTCCCGCTTTTGCTGGTGCCAACGGTATTGCAAATGGCGATCCAACAACCGTTTACTTATACGGCGATTCGGACAATGATGGCAACCCTGATGATGCAACTTTAGTGCAAAGTATTGACACCACGATGCAAAATGTTGATACAAATACCTTTACAACAATTGACTTTGCCCCAGCCACTTTCAATGTGGGGGATGTGTTCTTTGTGGGGGCAAGTTTCAGTCAGAATAGCGATTTTTTTGTCGCCTCTGTAGATGAAACTGACCCATACTTGCCCGATCGTTCTTTTATCACAGGCGGAGGATTCGGCACTTTAGATACAGCAAATCTTAGCAACAATTCATTGTTCGAAACGGTTGAGTCTTCTTCTTCTGGCCCCCCTGGCAACTTTCTTGTCCGCGCCGAAGCAGAACCCGTTCCCTTTGAAGCAGAAACCACCCTTGGTTTAGCCATTCTTGGGGGTTACGTTGCCTTCAGAAAATTCCGTCAGCGCCAAGCAAACATGAATCGCAGCGAATAATTTAGGATTGCTATAGCAGTCAGGAATCAGTTGTGAGACAGCTATTCTGGTTTAAGGCAAGCTGCCCCAAACAATTCTCATGAATCGTTGCTGATTGCTATATATTGGTAATATAAAAGCAGTTATCAATACTTTCTACTAGAGTCTGTAGTTGTTTCAGATAGTTGAGTTTGCACTAATTCTAAGATAGTTTCTTTAATAAATGAGCTTGCTTGAAGAATTTCAACACCAATTAATTCTCCTGTTTCATTGAATTCTGCAGTAATGTTTGGGCTAATTTCGCGACTATCGGTTTCAAGTTCATCAGAAATCATTAGATGTAAAATGTCTTCTTGAGCAAAATATGCTATTTTTGAGTTATTCATTGATTTCAAATCTTCCATTTTTCAAGCGAAATCGTATCTGCTGACGAGTTGTTACATGAACAGTTATAGGCGTTACTATTTCATTATCCTGTTCATAGGGAATAATAATCAACTGCTGACCCTGTTTCCCTACTGCAATCAGACGACCTGTTTCTGTATCATAATATCTTTCATCAGAATACCTCAAAATTTCCTCAATTTTATTTAGATCAAATCCTCTCAATTGAGCCCGATAGCGCAAATAATCTGACCATATAATTCTCAACATTTTTATTATTTTTTTACAGAAGCGCGATCAGATTATTTGAAAAACCTTAGCGATCGCGCTCCTTGTTTAATTTTCTTTAGGAAGAGTTTCTAAAATAGTTTTTTAAACTGACGTAAAGCGACACTTGATCCCTGATTCCATCCTAATTCAACATATTTAGGTAAAATTTTCGGAATATCAGTTTCAGGAAATAAACGACTGACTGCACTTTCGTGATAACTTTCCCCTTCTAACCGATAAACTTTTAAGACTCCTTGACAATAAATCCATAACTCAGGTACTCTGAGTATCTCATAAGCTCCTAGATCAGTGATTGAGTTAAGATCAACTTCAATCGCTAAATCAGGGGGTGGATCAATGGTGAGATTAATTCTTTCTTTTCCTAAGATAGCTTGCCGATTTTGGATATAAAAACAGGTATCCGGTTCTACTCCTGCTTGTGGTGGTATTTTTAAAGTAATTGGGTCAAAACACTCCCAATCTTTTCCTTTTTGATGCAAAAGCACTTTGACTAAATCTCTGAGGAGATCAATGCGTTTTCCATGACTTGGTAAAGGAGACATCAGGGAAATTTCTTGAGTTTTGCCATTAAAAGATAGTTTAGGAATTACTTTTTCTTGACGTAGCTTTAGTAAGTGTTCATAATCTTGCCAAGTCTGATTAGGCAAAATCACCGCATCACCTGATGATAACGTTAAAGTATCTTCACTAATGGTAATGAGCATAAGCCAAATTAAACGTTGATTTTCTTTAAGGCTAGATCATACAAACGATTCGTTAATTAACTGTTTTTTTGCTACTTCACTGAGAAGATACAGTTCTCAGGCTACTGATCTCCAATCATTCTGGCGTTGAGTGATACGAGTTTTTTAATTTCGTGAGTAATATCCTCTCCGTGCTCATTGAGAACAGTGTATTCTGTGGACTTACTCCGAGTAAGAGACATTACCAACTCTTGTACCGCTTGTTGATCTCTGGAGTCAAGAAAGATAGGTTCCATGGGGTCGTTTATCATGTCCGAACTCACCTGTAATACGTTGCTATCGATTGTAGCTAAAAATTCTGTTTTATACTTCAATTAGGGCAAGGAAAATAACAGCTTCAGCAGTTGCAGGGGGAAAAATGCGAAAAGAAATCGTTGGTTCAGAAACTTTTAATACTGATTCAGCAAAACCTGGCGAGTTAAATCTGGTTAATCTGGCAACCGTTCAAATCACTTCGGAAGATTCCGCTCATCCCATTGAGAATGCTTTTGATCAGCAGCACGGTAAAGGAGCGAGTTATTGGGCTGCACTTACCCCCGAACCTCAAACAATCACCCTCGTTTTTGACCAGCCTCAAGTCATTGGGAAAATTCAACTTGAAATCGAGGAACTTGAAGCACACCGTACTCAAGTGCTGCAAATTTCAGTGTCTC
>JAVLCL010000043.1:0-12565 GCA_031580825.1 Halothece sp. Uz-M2-17 | reverse complement strand
AACGAGCGCGATCGCTGCTTCTGACGACGGCTTGATTGTGAGACTCAGCAATGGCAACGGGATAACCATAGCCTTTATACACTTGCGCTAATAAAATTCCTAAGGATTGATCCAGTAATTCTAAATCCTCAGCCACCCAAGCTGGAAACTCCACCCGCGCAATCTCAGTTCCAACATTGAGATAACAAAAGTAAATCGTAGATTCTTCGGGATAAAGGTCTAGAATTGGACTCTGACTGCGCCACAACCCAGATCGCTGTCCTGGAGACAGTAAGGTTTGCCATAAGGTGGTGTCTCGCAAAGGTTCACACACTTGACAGGGGAGTTGATTCGTTTTCAAATTCCCACAATGGGTTTGACAGTCGGGCGTTTCATAAGCGCAAGCGGAATACCGCAAAAATCGTACGGCTTCTGTATGACGATTGGCACTAAGATAACCGATTAGCGGTACTCCTGCGGATGCAAGTTGTCGCCACGCCTCAAAAATACGAGGGAGAAGTTGCTCACGGGCGGGTGGGGGTAGGGTATCTAAAAACCAATAGATTAATGAACCATCAACTAACGCGAGATTAGGTTCATGATGAGCGCCCGGTGGGTTAACCCAGCGACACGCCATCTCTGAGAGGGCTTCAATTTCGGAGACAGTGCGCCGATGACCCATCCATTCTTCGGTTGAGATGCCCCACTGACGAGACTCATACAAATCTTCTCGGGTATAAAATACTTCCGGAAGACTATCTAAAACTGGAAATAAACTTTGTCCATAGTGCAACATCACCCGCCCAATATTAATGAGATAACAGTAGGCAATTTCATGATGGGAGGGGGCAATTTGTGAACCGTCCGTTGCAAAGACGGTGTGGGCGTAAGGGGGAACGGAAATTTCCTGGCAGGTGTCAATCGGTTCAATGGGTTGTGCTGCTTGAAAAAGTGCGCGATCGCGCCAATCTTCTTGTTTTTTAACCAATGCTGCTTGTTCATCAACGCTTTTGATCAGTAGCTGTTGCGCTCGCTGCAACCGCTCATTACTTGCCGATGCTTCTTTCTGGAGGTGTTCACTAATGGCTGGCAATTGTCCACTGAGTTTAGTGATATCGAGCATGATTTTGTTCGGGGTTCTTCGTTATTTGTTCTTTGGTGTATTTTCCAAAGAAGCAATGACAAATGACTGTTACAAAAGAGAATCCATTAAGGTTAACAAATGAACAGCATCGTCAGATAAGGTTTCATTCTGATGCTTGAGATGATTTTCTAAAAGTCCTTTCAAAGAAATGAGTTTTAAGCTGTTTTCTGCTGGGGTTTGCGCGATCGCGCGGGCTGCTTGCAAATAATCTGTCGCGCCTAAGTCCATGAGTGCGGAACGTCGCAAAGGTAATTTTTCGGCTTGTAACCCTGCAATTAATCGCTTACCATAACTCTCTTCTTTTGTCAACTGATAGAGAGCGCGGGCGGTGGCTAACTGCACTTTCTCCACAGAATGCTCTAAAAAAGGTTCAATTTCGGACTTGGCTTCCGTTGCGCCCAAAGTTCCCAAGGCTTCAATAATCGCTTCGTAAGGCTGGACTAAATGGGGTTTTCCTGGAACGGGTTGCGCTGCTTCGACACCACCGGCGAGTAAAGCCCTTAAATGAGAAATCGCTTCAGGATCGCCAATTTCTTCTAGGGCTTGAGCACAGGCTTCTCGCACATAATAATCACTACAGCTTAAATTTTGAATCAGTAAAGAAACCGCTTGGGAATCCCCTAATTTTCCTAAGGCTCGTGCTGCATTCCGTCGTAAAGGATACCCCCCATCAGGAGAGCGATCGGATTCATCTTCTAAAGCGGTTAATAATGCTGTTATCGCAGGTGGATCTGTGACTCTAAATTTTCCTAACCACCAAGCAGCATAATAGCGCAGACTTAAATCTTCCGTTTGTTGCAGATGCGCGATCGCGGTTTCTGTATTATAAGCAGTCATGGTTGTAGCTTTTCTGGGTTGGATATATTTGCACGATTATAGAGGAAAGATGGAATGAACCACAGAGTCACAGAGAAACACAGAGAATTTTTCAAGAGAGGCTTACGATCGCGTTCCTGCCCTAAGTAGAAAGGCAGCGCGATCGATATCATTATTATCCTTTTGATTCAAAATTTAAAGCAGCGGAGTTCATGCAATACCGCTTTCCGGTGGGTTTCGGACCATCCTCAAACACATGACCTAAATGAGCATCACAAGCGGAACATAAGACTTCAGTACGGCTCATAAAGAGGCTGCGATCCGTTTCATAGCTTACATTATCTTCTTTAACAGGTGCGTAAAAACTGGGCCAACCGGTACCGGAATCATATTTAGTTTCCGAGTCAAATAAGGGCTGACCACAGCAAACACATTTATAAATCCCAGACTCTTTTTTATCATGATATTCCCCAGTAAAGGCGGGTTCTGTTCCTTTTTGGCGTGTCACCCGAAACTGTTCTGGGGTTAGTTGTTGTTTCCATTCCTGTTCGGACTTTTGAACTTTTTCTACCATGAGTTTAATTAATAATTCTTAACGTCTTTATTTAAAGTGTAACGCTTTTCATCCGCTAAAAAATACCACCTGCTCTAGAAAAACAGGTGGTGAGGACACAAAATTGGAAAATGAATAAAGATTTATTTAAAGCCCACTGCTGCTTGCCAAACAAAAGCGAGTAGGAGAAAAAACACAGGAATAATAGGGAGAACATCCACTAAAGGATCAAAAATGGAGTATGCTTCCGGTAATTTGGCAAATAATAAAGCGGTTTGCATATTGAGTGATTCCTTACCAACGCAGTAACTTAAGATATCGCTATGGATCTTAACATGATTTTTATCGTTACAGACAACGGTGAGTGGGAGTTGGGGATTCTTTACTATGCTGGTATGTGGTTACTGGTTACTGATATTAAGCCAATCGGCAAATTCCGTGACGAAGCGATCTTCTAAAATTGCGGTGCGGATGCGTTGGGTAAAGCGGATTAACTCTGTAACGTTATGTAAAGAAAGTAAAAGATAGCCTAACATTTCGCGCGATCGGACAAGATGGCTAAGATAGGCGCGAGAAAAACTCTGACAGCAATAACAGGGGCATTCAGGATCGAGGGGAGTAAAATCTTCTCGGAAGCGGGCATTTTTCAGATTCCAACGGTTTCCTTGCACTAAGGCAGTTCCATGTCGCCCTAAGCGAGTGGGAATCACACAATCAAATAAATCAATGCCGTGCGCGATCGCGTTCACCATTTCTCGATACGTTCCCACACCCATCAAATAACGCGGTTTATCCCAAGGGAGTAACGGTGTTGAAACGGCAACAATTTCATGAATTAACTCGGCAGGTTCACCGACACTCACCCCGCCAATGGCATAACCCGGCAAATCAAACTCGACTAAACGTTTTGCTGCATGTTTTCGTAAATCCCAATAAACTCCCCCTTGCACAATCCCAAATAAGGCTTGGTCTGCGGGACGAGCATGAGCACTTATACAACGTTCTAACCAGCGTTCTGTACGTTCCGTGGCTAAACGGACTGCTTCATAATCGGCAGGATAAGGCGGACATTCATCAAACGCCATGATCACATCAGCACCGAGGGCATTTTGCACTGCAATCGCTCGTTCTGGAGTGAAGTCAATATAACGTCCATCGCGAGGGGAACGAAATGTGACCCCATTTTCACTAATTTTTCGTAAATCGCTAAGACTAAAAACCTGAAACCCACCGGAGTCAGTTAGAATGGGCTGCTTCCAACCCATAAACGAATGCAACCCACCGGCGCGCTCAATAATAGCTTCTCCGGGCTGTAAGTGCAGGTGATAAGTATTTGCCAGAATCATTTGGGCTTGGGCAGATTCCAACTGCGCTGGAGTTAAGCCTTTGACGGTTGCAACTGTGCCCACTGGCATAAAACGAGGCGTTTCTACTTGACCATGAGGGGTTTCAAAAATTCCTGCTCGCGCTTGGGTTTGCGAACAACTATGTTGACAAGAAAACTTAAAAGAAATATTCGTCATCCTCCTCATCCAACCGCACATCATGACGAGCGGAAAGAACATCCGTCACCATTGCCTCTAAAGTCGCAGCATCTAAGTTTGAGTTCATTTCAGGATAGTTGAGAGGATTGCTGACCGGGACTAAGCGTAATGTCCGTTGTTCTTGCACTAAATCAAAATAAGTGCTGTCATCGGTGGTTTGCAATTGGAGATAGTCAAAGCTAGATAGGTTCAGATAAATTGTCTGGTTAGCGATTAATGTGGCTTGTGATGGCGTATCAAAAACTTCGACGATATATCCTTCTCCTTCTCCACTACATTCATTATCTAAGTAATGAAAATAGCGGACATGACCTAAATCATTCAGCAAGCGATACATATCTTCTTTGTTGACAATTAAGCCATCATCAATGATGCAGGGAGCAAGGACTTGTGGAGAAGGTTTATTATTACTCATGGGTTTGTTTAGATGCTGGATTAATACGAAAATTGAATTGAGCCATTCCCCAGAATTTGATGCAATCACTTGTTGCTAACCTTGCGTTAAGAGCAAAGAGGAGGAATGCTTCCTCGAACTGTCTAGTTTGGGATCAACAAACAAAAAGCAGGGATCAAGATTAGCAGGGGTCTTTAGTTTACTCAAGCTCGAATCAAATTCAGTTTCTTATTAGCTACGACACAATCTTAGCCCAACTTTTTCTTTCTGTTCACGTCAATGATGAAAAAATTTATGAGTTTTATCAACAAAACCGTAAAATCTTGGTGGGGGGCTGTTGCTTTTTATACGGTTATGCCACTCCCCCCTTCTTGGTCTCTTGATCTCGGTCAAATTGCTCGTTTTGCTCCTTTTATTGGCATTCTTATCGGTGGCTTGTTAGGTATAGAAGATTGGCTTTTCAGTATCGTTCATGTGCCAATTTTAACTCGCTCTCTGTTAGTTATGGTCACTGGGATAGCCATTACAGGAGGGTTACATCTTGATGGCGTGATTGATACGGCTGATGGTTTAGCGGTGCTTGATCCCCAAAAGCGGTTAGATGTGATGAAAGATAGCGCAACGGGTGCATTTGGCGTGATGGCAGCCGTAATTGTTATTTTTTTGAAAGTGGGTGCATTGAGTGAAATTGATCAGTTTCGCTGGTTGATTTTAATCTTAACGATGGGGTGGGGACGATGGGCGCAAGTGTGCGCGATCGCGCTGTATCCTTATTTAAAAGCAGAAGGAAAAGGCAGTTTTCATAAAGAAGCGTTTCAGTTTCCGCAAGATTTACTATTCGGTTGGATTATTTTAGTTTTACTTTCTATCGGTGGCTCCTTTTTATTTGATTTGAGTGAGATAATTCTTCTTTTATTAATCGCTGGAACAGCCATTCCGTTACTGGTGAGTGGTTGGTTTAATTGGCAGTTGGGGGGGCATACCGGCGATACTTATGGCGCAGTTGTAGAGTGGAGTGAGGCGTTTTATTTATGTGTTTTAACGGTTATTTAAATCTGTCATTTGAGAGAGGCTAATCCCTATAAGATGAGGGAAGTCGTTAAAGCGATTATTAATTTAGACTTGTTTTATAGATAGAAAAAACGACCGTTGGAGGTCGCTATGAAACAATTAATTCCGGTTTTATTTGGTATCAGTGTTCTTATTACACCTCAATTTAGCGTAATTGCAGATGAAACTAATCGAGAAATTGTTTATTCTCAAAACGAGCCTTTATTATCACGGGCTGCACATTATAAAGCATGGACAATGCGCGGAAATGAAGCCTTAAATAGTGGCAATTACGATCGCGCGATCGCGCTTTATGACCAAGCGATTGCACTCGACACAGATCAACCCTTAGCTTGGCAACAACGAGGGGATGCACTCGCGAAAAAAGGTCAGTATCAAGCTGCAATTGAAGCCTATAATGAAGCCCTGAATTTGTCGGATCAAAAACAACCGCAATTACAAGAAAAAATCGAAACCGTACAAGAAAAACGGTTATCTACGATTTCCCAATGACTAATGACTGATGACCCTTACAAATTAGAACATTCTTTCTCTTGAGATTTAATTTTTTCCTGTAGCCACTGCGGAATTCCTAAGACAGCGCGATCGTATAATTGTTGAAATTCTCGTTCATAATGAGCAGCAACTGTTGGATTTTCAATGACTAAAACAAATTCATCATTTTTATGGTTCGCAGATGCTGACCAATTATGAGAACCGGTAATTACCGTTTTTTGGTCAATCACGGCAAATTTATGATGAAGTTTATCTCCTTCTGGTAGTTCAGGAATTCCCATTGAAGAAATGCCAGGCTGCCAAGGATTATTATTTTCCTCTACTTTACAATCTCTGGCTAATTGAACCCCTAACATATCTAACCCTTCGCTATAGTAACGATAAGCAAAGCCAGCATCAATTAACCCTTTAATTTTTGTTCCTGTTTGATGTTTTCGCCTAAGAGTATCGACTAGCTTTTGGTCAGTAAAAACAAATAAAGCAAGATTAACTGATTGCTCAGCTTGTGCTAATTGCTGACTAATAAAACCATTAGTACTCTTTTCCCAAGGCTGAGTTGTAGAGAGAGGAGAAAAATTAACTTTAATTTGGCTGCTACCAACATTTAAACTGTAAGGGTTGCGCTGGGGCTTTTGTAAACCAAACTGACTATCTTCGTTTCCGCCAACACCATCTCCCCACATTAAATTAAATTCTTCTAAGAAAAGATTGGCTAATGGTTGACTTTGAATTCTTAGTAAGTTGTTTGCATTTCCTTGAGTATTAGGGTTATTTAAATCACCATGAATTCCACTCAAGGTAAAATTTGCCGAAGTCGCAATTAGAGTTTCATCATCAATAATAATAAATTTGTGATGCATTAAGCCACTCCCTTTTGTGCCATCAGCAGTATCATCAAGAATAGGAATATCCGCTTTTTCTAAAATTACTAATGCATCTCGTTTTTCTATTTCTTTTGGGGTTAACTTTCCATCTCCATTAATATCAATAAAATTAAATCCAGCTTGATAACGACTTCTGTCACGCTGACTCATCGCATTCACTTCACTTTGAGAATAACCACTCCAAGGACGGCGATAGTTATTTTCTAGAATTACCCTAACATTAACCCCTTCTTGCTTTTTCTGGACTAAAGCGTCAGCAATTTTGGGCAAACGAAATTCTTGAATAGCAACGGCAATACTTTGATCAGCAGACTGAATTGTATCAATAATAATTTGTTCTAAATTATCTCCTGGACGGTCTTTTTGGCGATAAGGATCAGTGTAATTAGCTCCTTGAGCATAGTTATGATTAAAGTATGCTTGAATCAGAGAATTTTGAGGTAATGGTTCAGGACGCTCAGTGATATTGTTATTACCACGGCAACTGCTGATCGTAATTAGAAAAATGCTAAAAATAGATAAAAATAAATAACGATTCATATTCGTTCTTTCTTCTCCCTCCTCTCTTGTCTTGGTATAGCACTACAAATTCAGGTTAGGACATTCCAAAATGTTGAAACTCACCTATACCTTACTATTGCCTAGGGCAAATTGTCTGTTGCCTAGCGCGTAGTGCTATAACTCTTCTCTTAAATTGGATAAAAGTTCCTGCATCGACTGAGGATGACCGGGTAAAATTTTATCGGCAACGTGTTGCAGAAGATGGTGTAAGGTTTCGTGTTGTAGCAGTTGTTGGGGGGACGCAATTGCCAGAATGGGTAAATTTTTAATCGTACTGAGTTGTTTTAAACCTTGCAAAATTTCTGTATCAACTTCCGTTCCTTCTAAATCTAGAAGTAAAATATCTGCCCCTTGCTGTTCCACTTGCTGATAAACATCTTCCCAAGAGTGAGTGAGACAACTGCGATAACCTGCTGTGGATAAATATTGAATAAAGGCATTTAACCACTCAGAACTAACATTAGGAGAAGCAGTAGCAGTTAGTCTTTTTCCATCGACCACCACTACATAAGGGGCAACATGGCGAGGTGGAGGATTGATGCCTGCTGCAAACTGTAACACTGACCAAAGGGGATTTTTCGATTCAGGAGAGTTTAGAGTCAAACAAGGATAAACCGATAATTTACCAATTTGATGGGCTAATCTAGCGGTTTCCCCATCCAGACAGACAATCGGTAAGTTACAAAGGGTTTCTTGTTCACTCAATTCTTGAATAAAATGGCGAGGAATTTGATCACCCGTTAGAAGTAAAACATCAGGATGCCAGATCCGTTGCAATAGTTCCCCTTGTTGCGGATCATCGGCTTCCAAAATGCGATAGTTGATGTTTTTCGGATGGGTTTGAGGGGGGGTACTTAAAATTTCGGTAACTGGATCGCGCTTGGGAGGGGCAGTGGTGCCAGAATAATGTAATCGCAGCACAGTTAGGGATTTACGATAAAGAGAACGAGGGGCTGCACAAATTGAAAGAGCATCTTCTAGACTTTCTAGTTCAACCGGTAAGGAGAGAAACGCATCCGCCCCATTATTCATCGCTTGTTGTTTTTCTCCGCGAGTTCCGGTGACAATAATGGGAAGATTACAACTACTAGGATGAGATTTAAGTAAAGTTAGCACATCCCAACCGGATAACAGGGGTAAAACGGGGTTGAGGAGAATTGTACAGGGTTGAAACGTACGGGCTTTGAGAAGGGCTTCAGTTCCCGATCGCGCGATCGCCACCCGATACCCTAATTTTTGCAGTTGTTCACTTATATTAGTCAAATATTGAGGGACAGCCTCCACTACTAACACCAGTTTCCCTGCTACTTTCTGGGAAGAGGCTTGAGACGGAAGCGGTTTCGGGGGCGGTGTCGGTGGAAGCAGTAAGGTAAACTGTGATCCTTTTCCTTCTTCGGAAATAAACGAAACATCTCCCCCATGAGCATGGGCTAAGCGTTGGGTTAATACTAATCCTAACCCTGTCCCCGAAAATTGCCGAGTCATGGGGTCTTCTAACTGTTGGAATTTTTGGAAAATGAGGTGTTGAGACGATTCGGGAATGCCAATTCCTGTATCCCAAACGGTAAAGGCAATCCATCCTTCCCATTGACTCACTTCTAAGCCCATTTCCCCTTGTTCGGCAGTAAATTTGCGTCCGTTGGCGAGTAAATGCACCAGCATCTGACGTAAACGCAGTTCATCAGCAATAATCGTTTCTAACCCCTCTTCGATCTGTAAGGTAAATTCTGCGGGGGAGTCAGGAGTTTGTTGGTAGGCTTCTTCATAAGCGCGATCGCAAACTTGTTGTAATTTCACAACTTCGGGATGAATTTGTAACTGTCCAGTTTCTAACCGGGCTAAATCTAAAAGATCATTGACCAAACTCATCAACTGACGACCACTTTGATGAATTTGATTAACATATCGTTGTTGACGTTGGTTGAGATCGCCAATACTTTTTTCACCGAGTAAATTCGATAAGCCGACAATTGCCGTGAGAGGGCTTTTCAGTTCATGGGTGATACAGGCTAAAAACTCATCTTTCAAGCGATTTAACTGCACTAAGTCCGCATTTTTCGCAGCTAGTTCTTTACAGAGTTGTCGTTGTTCTGTGATATCAGTAGCGGTCACCAAACATAACGAACTCAATTCATGATCAGGAAGATTAAGCGTTAAAAATTGCCATACTCCTGAGTTTTTAGATGTTGTTGCTTCTTGGGGATGAGTCGATAAAGGAAATAAGGGGCAAGGAGCATTGCTTTCTCTAACTTTTTGTGAGGTGACTAGAGGAGATTGAGAAATCACATTACACCATTGCTTTTCCCCGCCACTGGCATCACCCGTAACTAAGCAACAATTCTCAGTATGACTACAAATATTTTCCCGCCACTTGGCATTTTGATGGAGCAGTTTTCCTTGTTTGGTTTGTAACATCAAAGGAAGAGGCAGTTTCTCTAAAAAGTTAATCAGCAATTGTAAATTGCTTGGAACTTCCTTCTCTTGTTGTTTTTGCTCTCGCAATAAAACTTGCAAAATACTTTCGGTATCTAATTGTCCTCGTAATTTGCCCTTGCGATCCACCACTAAAATTTTCTCCTTAGTGCTGACTTTTTCCAGATAGGGCAGCAACTGTTGCAAGCTAATTTTTTCGGAGACTGTCGTCACTGGAGATAGTAAGGGCATGACAGAAGACTTCCCTACCATTGGGTCGGTGATTCCTTGCAAGGCTGTTCCTGCAGAAAGAATCCCTAACGGGAAATGACCCGCGTTGACTACCACTAAAAAATCACTGTTGTTAGACCCAAAACAGGGGATAATTGTTTCCAGTGTCTTCTCAGACTGACAAGAGGGAACGGACTTGATAAATTGTTCTAACGTTGGATCACAATTAGACATGGGATACTTTAAGAAATTATGATGCAGTCTGTGATGGCTGAAAAGGAGAGAGATGTTTCATTTTGATTAAAGTCCTGAGTTGTTAGCGTGAAAATGTTAAATTTTTATAAAGGGTTGTGTTTAAGTGAATGATGACCGACTTTTTTTTCAATCGAGGGTTATCCTTTGAGAGTTCCTCTCGGGAGAATGGCGCTTGCTGCAAATTGTTATGTTTGTTCGTAGGGTTGGTCATCCGATCTGTTCTCCACTTCTCCGTTCTCACTAATACTTCTTGTGAACTTTGTCTGCTCAACTATTTATTTGTTTATTTACAATCAGCCCCGATCTCGCCAAATCTATAGAAAAGATTTTGTGCGACGACCCGTATCATCTGCGTATTTTTGACTCATCAGATGCCGTTATTGATTATATTCTGGATCAAACCGAGCAAATTGATTGTTTAGTCTTACATCAAGGTCAGGGGATAGAAGAAGTGGTCAAGTCTTTACGCAATGAAGGTAAACTTTTACCCACAGTCATCTTAACCACACAAGCTGATGATCAAGACCTAGTTTATCACCCAGCCCAAACCTATCTTGAGACCAAAGCACTCCCTAAAATTCCGACCGTAATTGAGGGCGCGATCGCGGATTTCCTCCAACTCACTCCCGAATCCAAACCGCAATTCGAGATTGAACAGATTAATGAATTTTTAACAATTAAGCAACATCGTTTAACAGAAAAATTACAAGAGCGACTGGGATACAAAGGAGTGTACTATAAACGCCATCCGCAAGATTTTTTTCGTAACCTCACCGCTGAGGAAAAAAATAATTTAATCTCGGAACTAACCGAAGAATATCGCCTCATTCTTTTAGATTATTTTAAGGATGCAACTGAAGTCAATTCCAAAATTGATCAGTTTGTTACCCGATCATTTTTTGCTGACCTTTCTGTGTCACAAATTATGGAAATTCATATGGATTTAATGGATCAATTTTCTCAACAATTAAAGTTAGAAGGTCGCAGTGATGAAATTTTGTTAGATTATCGCCTCACTTTAATTGATATTATTGCTCATCTTTGCGAAATGTATCGTCGTTCGATCCCAACCAAAGTACCGAAATAAAGCACAAAACCAAGTTATAATGTGACGTTAGACTTCAAAATAGCAACAACTGAGCTTCTCGATATGAATACTTCTTCTAAAAAAACTTATGTCTTAAAACTTTATGTTGCTGGAAACACCCCTGAATCCGTTCGTGCTCTCAATACCCTCAAAACAATTTTAGAAAAAGATTTTCAAGGGGTTTATGCCCTGAAAGTGATTGATGTTTTAAAAAATCCTCAACTGGCTGAAGAAGATAAAATTTTGGCAACGCCAACTTTGGCTAAGGTTTTACCCCCGCCGGTCAGAAAAATTATTGGTGATCTTTCAGATCGAGAAAAAGTATTAATCGGTTTAGATCTACTTTACGAAGAAATTGGTGATGAGCAGGAAGAAGAGTTTCCTGAATAAGAGTTATTGATTCAATTAAAATTAGGGATTAAAATGGCAGAACAAGAACAACCCAAGAAAGAAAGTATAGTTCATAGCGTGCAAAAAATTAAAACCATGATTGAGGGGTTTGATGAAATCAGTCATGGTGGCATTCCGGTTGGTCGTACCACGCTGGTTAGTGGAACATCGGGAACCGGAAAAACTCTCCTCGCCATTCAATTTTTATATAATGGTATTCAACAATTTGATGAACCGGGTGTGTTTGTTACGTTTGAAGAATCACCAGCGGATATTATCATTAATGCCAATAGTTTCGGTTGGGATTTACAAGCCCTCATTGAACAAGGAAAACTGTTTATTCTCGATGCTTCTCCTGATCCAGAAGGTCAAGAAGTCGTGGGAAATTTTGACTTGTCTGCACTCATTGAACGGATTCAATATGCAATTCGCAAATATAAAGCGAAACGAGTTTCGATTGATTCAGTAACAGCCATTTTTCAACAATATGAAGGGGTCGGTTTAATTCGCAGGGAAATCTTCCGTCTTGCAGCCCGTCTTAAACAAGTGGGTGTCAGTTCGATTATGACAACAGAACGGGAAGAAGAATATGGTCCAGTAGCACGATTTGGGGTTGAAGAATTTGTCTCTGATAATGTTGTTATTATGCGCAATGTTTTAGAAGGAGAACGCCGTCGTCGCACCGCAGAAATTTTGAAATTGCGGGGAACCACCCATATGAAAGGCGAATATCCTTTTACCATTAATCG
>JAVLCL010000569.1:0-1881 GCA_031580825.1 Halothece sp. Uz-M2-17 | reverse complement strand
ACAGGTTAGCATTGCGACACCCCCACCTCGCGCAAGCAGGTGGGGGAGGCTTCATATTATGCCCCTACCGCTTCTTTTGCTGCGTAGATGACTTCCGCATTAATATTTTCAATGCCGTTTTCCCGAGCATATTTTTCCGTGTTGCGCTTGACTTTTCCACGGACAAAACCAGGGATTTTATTCAGTTCTGCTAGTCCTTCTTTTGTCCAATTGAGGTCAGACTCAGCAGAAACGGTTTTGGTGATGACTTCTTTGGTATCATGTCCGCCGAAGATTTCTAAGAGGTGATCTTCCATACCGAGGGTGAAGGAATTATAGACTAAATCGACCACTTGGTTCGCGCCTTCATACCCTAAGAAGGGACGATAGCCCACTGGGAAGTCTTGAATGTGAATCGGGGCTGCAATAACACCACAGGGAATATTGATGCGTTTACCCACGTGACGTTCCATTTGCGTTCCGAAAATAGCAGCCGGTTCTAAACGCGCGATCGCGTCCCCAATCGCGCCATTATCATCACTGACCAAGACTTCATCACAGTAGTCTTGCACCTGTTCTCTGAACCAGTCGGCATCATAAGTGCAGTAAGTCCCTGCTAAAACAACGCGGATGCCCATTTCTCGGGCTAAAATCTTCGTCATCGCGATCGCGTGGGTATTATCGCCAAAGACAACTGCTTTTTTTCCGGTTAAATTTTGGCAATCAATGGAACGAGAGAACCAAGCTGCTTGGGAAACAAACCGTGTCTGATTATCAATATAGTCTTCATAATCGACGTTTGCCCCTTGTTCATTCAACACTTTCTGAATCGTGCGAATACAACGGGCGGTTTCCACGATTCCCATTGGTGTTACCTGTACAGCAGGCATGCCAAAGGTTTCTTCTAGATAGTTCGCAGCCATGGGTCCCACTTCTCGATAGGGAACTAAGTTAAACCAGGCTTGGGGAAGGGTTTTCAACTCATGAACCGAAGCACCTTGGGGAATGATCTGATTGATTTCAATCCCGAGATCGGTCATTAACCGTTTTAACTCGGTGAGATCATGTTGATTATGAAAACCAAGCGTTGTAGGACCAATAATATTGACAGAAGGCTGTTCTGTTTTCCCTTCTGGAAGGTCGCCATTTTTCTGCGCCTTATTCAGATAGAACTTCACCACCTGCGCTAGGGTTTTATCCGCAGCTTGTAATTCATTGACGCGATAGTGATTGACATCGGCTAACATCACATCTCCTTCACTATCCAACTGCGCCCGTTGCACAAAGTTTTCTAAGTCTTCTTGTAAAATACTCGATGTGCAAGTCGGGGTGAGAATTGTTAAGTCGGGATGGATTTCTGAATCTTTGCGAGTAATATTATCAACCACTTTTTCTTGCGACCCTCTAGCGAGAACTTTGCGGTCAACAACACTGGTAGTGACAGGGGTAAAATTGCGATCGCGCTCTAACATCGACCGCATAACATTAAAGTAATCATCCCCTAAAGGGGCGTGCATAATGGCGTGAACATTTTTAAACGAGCTAGCAACGCGCAATGTCCCGATATGAGCCGGACCCGCGTACATCCAATAAGCCAGTTTCATAGATTAAGGTTTCTTTTCCGTGTGAGCATTTACGTTGCATTGTCTCAAATGTCTGCGGAAAACTTCTGAAGATATCTTTTGGGGCAAAAACAGCCGAATCCCTTACTCTGAGCTTTTTTTCTCTTATTTTGATGGCGATTTAAACAACACAAATTTTGTTTAATCTATAGGTTTCTTAAAGTCTTGGAAAACTTCTTAATCTTCGTTATTTGGTCATTCGTTCTCTCCAATTCCCCCTCGACCGATTAAAGAAACAGTATATTCTATAAATCGATAGAAATCGGGGATCTCCCCTGGC
>JAVLCL010000568.1:0-1897 GCA_031580825.1 Halothece sp. Uz-M2-17 | reverse complement strand
TTGGAGAACCTGGCTTTGAAGCTCTCCATACCAAGGACGACTTTTCTTCAACTGAGGAAACGTCTTTTTCTGACTGTAGTAATCTGGGTTATCTCTTGGCTCAGCAATACTGCACGTTAAGGGACAGGCATCTACGCGACACCGATTATGTTCGTACCAATCAAACCGATCTGCCAGCAAATAGTTGTATTGGGATTTAAGCATAGATAGCCAATGCTCAATCTTGTCTATTTGTAATCTGGTTGGACGTAATCGGAACTGATACGTGAGTCGCATAGCAAGCGATAAGGTTGTATAATTATTATTGTAGTGCAAAATATCTACAATGTCTAGAACAAGAGTTTATCAATTACGATTGTCTTCAGAAGAATGGGAAATTTTACAGAACTATGCCAAATCAAAAGAGATTAGTGCTGCAGAGGTTCTACGAAATTGTATTAAAGAGTTGCCACAAGGCGATTCATCCCGTCGCTGACCTTCGGTACATCGCGGGGCTTCTCGCCTTATCAGCTAATAACGGCGGAAAATTTTGGAATAGGTAGTAAACAACATGGAAAACCTTTGGTTACTTGCAGGAGGGGGTCTTTTTTCAGGCTTACTCGCCGGCTTACTCGGTATCGGTGGGGGGACTGTCTTGGTTCCGATTATTATCACCGTTGGCTATAGCCCTGTGCAAGCGGTGGCAACCAGCAGTTTAGCGATTGTCTTAACGGCGGTTTCTGGTAGTTTGCAAAACTATCGCATGGGCTATCTCGACTTACAGCGTGTCTGGAGTTTGGGCTTTCCAGCAATTCTTACCGCTCAATTGGGCGCATATGTTGCCAGTGATCTTCCTGACCGTATCTTATTATTCGCATTTGGCTTTTTATTAATCATTAATATCTTTCTCGCCAGTTGGCGGAAAACCTTAGCGAAACAAGAAGCGTATCACCCAGAAAAGACCCAACATCGGATGATGCCAAGGGTTGCAACCGGTGGACTTGCTGGGTTTCTCGCAGGGTTATTTGGCATTGGTGGTGGCGTAATTATGGTTCCCTTACAAATGGTCTTACTCGGGGAACCGATTAAAGTAGCGATTCAAACGAGTTTAGGGGTGATCGTTATTACTGCAATTTCGGCAACAGTGGGACACACTTGGCAGGGAAATGTTTTATTTTGGCAAGGATTCGTTTTAGGATTAGGCGGGTTAATTGGGGCGCAAATTAGCACCCGTTATTTACCTAAACTGCGCGATCGCGCGATTACTTTCGGGTTTTATAGTTTACTGGTTTTATTAGCAATTTACACTTTTTGGCGGGCAAGTCTTCTTACGAACTAATCTCTCGAATTTCTGTATATTCAAACCCATTTTCACTGGGTTGTACTAAGGGATAATATGTCCCATTAATGGTTAACCCGTCTTCGGTACACTCGGGTTTTGGTGAGAAATAAACTAAGACATATTGCTTGCCAATAAACTCGTTCATTTCTGCAGCCACTTCACCGCGCCATTGGGTTTTTGTCACTAAAACGACCAATTGATTCGCCAGTTTTGGCAGAGCTTTTGCCACTTGTCTGCGGTAAATTTCATCTAAACTCCCGAATGGAGAATCCATCACCATGGGAAACGTGCTACTATCAGGAGCAATCAGTGTGTTATTGGCACTCCACTGACGAACCTGATCCATAATTCCGCCAATTAAGGACAGACTTAAAATTTGATTTTCTCCAGTAGAAGCAGCCACTAATTTTTCTTCACCGGTTGTCGTTTCTACTAAACTTAATTCATAATTCTGATCCAGTTTGGGTAAATAAGGCGTAAAAGAAATATCTGCAAAAATTTCCTGTACTTTCTCTTCTAACGTCACGCGAAACCGTTGTTCTATCTCTAATTTTAGCTGTTGAATACAAGTTATAG
>JAVLCL010000042.1:5897-12934 GCA_031580825.1 Halothece sp. Uz-M2-17 | reverse complement strand
GATCAATTATTTGCTCGTAGCGGTGCCGATGATCTCTACGGGGGGGCTGGAAACGACTATCTCTATGCCGTTACGAATGTCAGCAACAATGCTGTCCATAAAGATTTATGGGGAGGTCAAGGCAAAGACACTTTTGTCATTGATCAAAAAGGCTCCATTGGTCTAGCGTTTGACTTTAATGTCGAACTTTTAGGCAGTTTTGTCAGTGATATCACTTATCCAGATACCACAGGCTCGGGTTGGGAAGACTATGCCTCTGATATTGGGTTTAGTATGCTCGGAGCAGCAGTTGGTGCAGTGCCAGTGGTTGGCAGTGTTATGGGATTTGCTGTAGAAATGATTGAAATGGGGGTCAATGGGCTTCAAGAGCAACAAGAAATCCAAGCCAAACTAGAGGCGCATACTAACCGCGTAAATCAAGCTGTTGAAACTTATAATAGTTCCAATTGGGGAACAGTGACAGTACAGGGACAGCGAGATACAATCACCATTCACGATTTTACTCCTGGTGTGGATACCATTGTTTTACCCAAACTCGATATTGTTGGCAATGTTCAGTCTCAGCCCAGTTACGTGATTGATTTGGACAATCAAGATCGCGCAGGAGGTGCAACGATTTCAATTAAAAACCAACCTGTAGGCGGTGATGATATTGAACTGGTCAAAGAGGCTGTGTTTATTGCTAATTCTTTCAAGGATTATGGTGTCACTGATAGTGAGTTTCAAGGACTGGTTGCAGACTTACTGGTTGGGTCAGTGGTTGGTACTTTCAAGCAGACCTCAACCATAGGATTAAACCAAGAAACCACTGTAGAAACCCTTGAAGGAACGCTGGCTAATGATACGATTCTCGCTAGTGGCGGTAATGATGAAGTGTTTGGTCTCTACGGTCATGATTTTCTATATGGACAAGATGGCAATGACCTATTACACGGTGGAAGCAATGGGGATTCTAATTTCCAAGGTCTAGAGGAGAGCTACGAAAATGATGGGAATGACTTTCTCATCGGTGGTGCTGGCAATGATGAACTCCGTGGAGAAACTGGTGATGATCACCTTTGGGGAGGTGATGGCAATGATACGCTCAAAGGGGGAGCCGGTAATGATATTCTCCGAGGGGACACTGATATTGAAGCTCCCATCGGTCATCTAGAAGTGGGTAACAGAAACATTACCCAAGGAGCAGGTGATGATATTCTCGATGGCGGAGCAGGAATTGATACAGTTGAGCAATGGACAGAGGGAGATTTAATACTCTCTGGCAATACAACGAGTGCTACTTTAACCGGAGGGGGTAATACTGATCAGCTAGAGAGCATTGAAAAAGTCAAACTCTTTGGTGGTAGCACCAACAACCAATTAGATGCATCTCAATTTGATGGTTCAGTTGAACTAGCCGGAGAAGCAGGAAATGATACTCTCACCGGTGGTAGCGGTGATGATATCCTGACTGGTGGTTATGGGGATGATATCCTGACTGGTGGTGCAGGTGCAGATCGTTTTACCTTTTCCTCTCCATCGGAAGGAATGGATACCATTACTGATTTTGAAGTCGGTTTGGATAAAATTCAACTTAATGCCAGTGAGTTTGGGGAGACTTTCAGTTTTCTCGGAGTTGGTTTTGGAGGGATATCTTATAATCAAGCAACTGGTGTTTTATCTTTTGAGGAATGGTCTTTATTCTCTTTTGAGTCACAGCCCTTTGCGGTTTTAGAAAATGCACCTGTAGCGTTCAACCCTGACACAGATATTGTGATGGTCTAATCAGAGTTTGATTTCTATTTTCTTTGAAGGGAACAAGCGCGACGCGATCGCGCTTCTTTGATTTTAAATCAGGAATGTCTCGCTGCGGGGACGGATTATTATTGTTGTGAACCGGTGCGACTGAAGGAACTACGAGCGCTGATCCAAGAGTTAACTGATAACCGATAGCCCATCAACCATCACCGAAGGCGTAACATAAGATTCATTAATTTGTACGTCTTGACTGAGTGCTATCAGATGATTCAGTGCGGTGTAAATGTTCCCTGCAACCATGGTATCTTTGACACGACCGGTAACTTTTCCTTGTTCGACTCGATAACCCAGTTCAATATTGGCAGAGAAGTCTCCTGAGAGATCTGCATCGCCTCCTAAAAGCTGATCAATGACCAGTCCATGATCTAACTGGGAAATAAGCGTTTCTAATGTTTCTTTTCCGGGTGCAACCATTAAATTAATTAAACTGGGTGTGGGATAACGCCCCAAACTTGGACGAAAACCATTCCCGGTGCTACCGGTTCCGAGTAAGCGTCCGATCGCGCGATCGCGATAAAATTCTTTTAGCTGTCCTTTTTCAATCAAGGTTAAATGTTGCGTTGCCATTCCCTCATCATCAAAGGGACACCGTTCCGGATTCCGTGTCGGATCTTGCCAAAGTGTAATTTGGTCTGAGATCACTTGTTCCCTTGCGCGATCGGCCCAAGGGGAAGACCCTTCCCAGACGCGCTTTCCGTTAAGTGCAGCAATCACTGTTTCCCAGAAAAGGGGAGCAGATTTTGGTGTAAAAATGATCGGAACCCGCCCTTGTGGGGGAGTCACTGTTTCTTGTGCCCACGTCATCCCTTGGGCAATCCGTTGCTGGACTGGCTTTAAATCAAGGGTATCAGCCGATTCAATCCCATCAGTAATGCCTAAAAAATCTTCTCCTCGCACCCATTCTACTTGGAAAAAGGCACTCAAACTAATATCAGTATATTGACAATCAGTGCCACGAGTATTGAGCAGGCGGGTGGTATGTTGTTCACAGTCCAATTCCCCGCTACAGATCACGCTGGAATTCAGAGCAGACAGTTGCACTACTGCATTGTTCCCAATTTCCACTAACTCATCTCTTGAGACTAAATTTCCCTGTGTCGGATAAACTTGGCGATGATCTGCACTCAGTTCAATGGTTTCTGGAGGATTCAACGGACATAACGCCAACGCCCGTTCCACCAAGGCTTCTGCGGTAATCTCTCCATAAGCAACCGTTACCCCTGGCGCACCCTCTCGCCATACCCGCAGGGCAATTCCTTCTGATTCCGTGGTTTCTAGTTGTTTTAAACGATTTGCCTCAAAAAAGACGGGATGGGAGCGCGAAATCATTTGATAGACTTCCGCTTCCGCTGCACCAGCTTGCTTTGCAATTTCTAAAATTTCTTCTGGGTTGATCATGCGAGTAACCAAAAGCCAGCAAATGATTCAGAACTGGGATCCGTTTGAATTGCTAAGAAATGAACTCCTTTGGCATCCTTCTTCGCAGCAGCAAACCCTTGCGCTTCCTTCAGGGTATCTGGGTTTGTAATATCTGCTAAAATCCAGCAATCACTACTTCCCGTCTGCAGTACCAAACGCGGTAAACTTCCCTCTTGCAGTTGAATTTGCGACAGTTCAATTCCTGACATCCAACCGGCAAACGGCATCGCCCGCGGTGAGAAAATGACTAACCCTGGAATCTTTGTCCCTGGGGTTAACTCAAATAGAGAGAGGGGAAACCCTTCACCAAAACTAATGTCCCATTCTTCCATTTCTTGAAAGGCTGAGGCTTCGAGGCTCACAAATGCCCATTTATCCCCTTTATCTCCGCGAATGGCATCCGGTAAAATGACTGCGTTTTCAGCAGGATATTGCACCGAGGCATTTATCACTGCAGTTTCATCATAGCCTTCTTGTTGGGGATATACTTGTTCTAAACGTTCTTGCAACCATTTGTTTAAAGCATAGGTACGCCGACTGGGAAGGGCTGTCAGTTCTAAGTCCTCACAGGCTTTCGTAATCATATTATTCATTTGACGACGAAAGAAACGGATTTTTTTCGGGGTAGTCCCCGATTTTTCCATTGCCTCATTCAGGGCTTCTTGCAGGAAAATCGAGTTGACATTTTGCGCAGAACAAAACTTATGATAGCGAAACAGTTCCCCTTCCGTTGTTTTCACTTGTTGGGGGCTTTCGCAGATTAAGACTTCCCACAGCTTTTTATTGTTTTCATCTCGAATTGGACGAGAGTAGAAATCAAGTTCCCAAATCGTTTCCATAAACTAGGCTCTCATTAATGTTGACCCCTCCTAGTTACAGTAGCAAGTTTTGCTACCGTTTTGAAATCAACATCGAAGAATCAACCTGTTAAGTTGATCAATGGTATTAAGTTGTCTTGTTGACTGTTTGGGACAATTGCAAAATTCTGGAAGCTATGAAGGCGGTGCTATTGGGTTTTAGGTTCAAACGGGAAACTTGCCTCAACTGCTGCTGTTTTTCAGAAGAATTGGCGAGGAGCGCGATCGCGCTGACAATCTCTTCGGGACGTTTAAGGAAAATTGCCAAATCTTGCGCTCGTAACCACTGTACTGTGGCAGCTTCTTGAGGCATTGGAGGGGTAATGGTATCGGCAATTAAAGGGAGTTCACAGGCGAGGGCTTCAAATGTGGTTAATCCTCCCAGTTTTGAAACCATGGCATCAGACAACTGCATTAATTCGTGAATGCTGGACACAAAGTCGAAGACTAAGATGGGCAGGTGACTGGTTTGGGCGAACTGACGCGCATGATGGGCTAGCTTATCATTTTTTCCCGCGAGAAAGACCACCTGAATCTCTAAATTTTCAGATTGAGAGAGGGCTTGATAGATTTTCGGGATATTTCCGCCACCGATCCATCCGGCATTCACCAACAAGGTAAAGCGCTGGGGATGTAAGCCATACTTGACCCGCAACTGCTGTTTTTCCTGTGGGGAAACGGGGTGAAAGTGAGGGTGAACTGGCATTCCTGCAACCATAATTTTTTCGGGGGGGATGCCATACTCCACTAACTGTTGTTGGGCTGCTTCGGTGGCGACAAAATATTGCTTAACGGTTGGACAAGCCCACCCCCGCCAAAAACCGTCAGCAGGATCGGTGACGACAGTTACGAGAGGGATGTCCTCTCTTTGCTGGCTTGCCAATAAATCGGCAAAAAAATGTTGCAGCATGGGATGTACCGAAACAATCACATCAGGTGGATAAGTCGCGAGGAGTTGTTCGCCATAGGAGCGCAAATGCTGAAATAACCGGACTGACTCATTGGGGCGCAGTCTTTCTAGGAGTTGAAAGTAATATTTGACCCAATTTTGCCGATGTCGTAGCAGCCAATTGTATAAGTTTGCCAGCTGTCGGGTCAGAACAGATCCCTCCTCCAATATCTGCACAGTATTAACTGTGATTGGAGTTTGCTCAGAGTTTTGATGACTGAACGCGCTTTGCAGGGCGCGAGCAGCACTCCGGTGACCACCACCGGTATCGGAAGAAGCGATAAGAATTCTGATCATAACCCTTTCCTTAAAATACAGCTAACAGATATCATTGAATTTTTTCTGATAACAACTTGGCGCGAACCAAGGTTTTCAAGGAAACCAAAATGGAAGGATAGTTGCGCTGGCTTTCTAGGGTACAGCCGTAGCATTCTGGGGCGTTTCCCACCTGAGAACGGAGGTTTTGGGCGGTTGCTGAATGCCAAATCCCTTGGAAGTCATAATTGCGCGATCGTAGATTGCCAAAAACTTTTTGCCCTTGTGGGTTATGAGCAAATTCTTCACAACCACTCACGTCTCCTTCACTCCCGATATACGCACCTAAGGTGCCGGCGCGACAACAAAACGCATCTTTGTTTCCAAGCAGTGTACGACGGTTTTGTTCTTGGCTGATTAAATCTACGGCGGATTTCATCGCTCCTTCATTGTGACTTTGGGTATGGTAGAGAAACTTGAGTTTTCCGGAGAGAACATCCTCCCGAATCCGGTTGGTGATTTCTAAATATTTTTCCTCAAATGGCTCTAACTCAGCGTTTTGCCGTCGCTGCTCAAAAGAAGCGAGTTCATGCTCACTCATTTGCACGCTTTTGCGCATTAAATTCAAATTCCACTTATCTGGCTTGAGGACATCTCGCACCATTTCATACCAATCATCCATTTGATCAGCATTATCAGGAGAGCACACTGTACACAATTGCACATCCAGCTGGTCATAACTAAACTGATCGCGCATGGTTTGCAACCCCAATAAGCTGTCAATGGTGTTTTGATACGCATCCCACTCCGATTGACGAGTATAACGGAGGGAATTGTTCATCTCCCGTTTGCCTTCAATACTCAAACTCCAGGTGAGGTGCAGTTCTGGACAACGCTGCATGAGGCGATGGGTGATTTGAAAGAGTCGCTCTGGTTTCCAGGCATTGGAAATAATATAAACCGATTTCACGGGTGTGAGGCGATAGGCTGCTTCGATGATTTCTGCTAAGTTGGGATGAAGGGTTGTTTCCCCGCCAGAATAAATAATGACATTAAGATTCTCTCCCAGCGTGGCATAGGTTTTTTCAATTTCTTCTAAGGAGAGTTCTTTGGTTTTGGCGTTGAGGGTATCGGCAAAGGAACAGAAGTGGCAACTGTAGTTGCAGCGAGTGGTGACAATATGGGTGAGCATCAAGGGATCAGGAATCTGCCCAGTCAAGCGGTTTTGAAAGGCTCGCCACAACATATGATTAATATTGCGGTTGTGGTCAGCAGCGATCGCGCTGAATTGCTCTCGTTTCCACACAGAAGGGTATTGGCTTAAATCAACTCCCAACTGTTCTAGGCGATCTAACTCAGATTTGGCAATTTCCCTAAGCATAATGAACTCCCTGTTCTTCCCGGTTATAGCGCTACGCGCTAGGCAATAGGCAACATTAGGTAATAACTAGATTCTAGAGTTTAACCCTGTCCTAACCTGAATATGTACTGCTATACATCTTGAACCACCGCATTTTATCGCGGTAACCCTGCGGTTAATCCCATGGCATATTCCATCAGGGGTCGTTTCAGTGGCAGCAAATGGTCAATTCCCACTAATCCTAAGTCCCGCAACCATTGCAGAGGCAGCCAGTCGTTGGAAAAGAGGCGGTTGGCAAAATCAGTGGCTGTGAGAACGGTTTCATTATCAATTTGCCGTTGTTGTTGGTAACGGGCTAATAACTCGGGGTTCCCTAAATCTTGACCTTGGGTATGGGCTG
>JAVLCL010000042.1:0-5887 GCA_031580825.1 Halothece sp. Uz-M2-17 | reverse complement strand
GGCTGCCACATCTCGCATTCCCAAATTAAAGCCTTGTCCGCCTACGGGATGGGTGGCGTGAGCAGCATCTCCTGCTAAGGTTACCCGTTGGGCAGAATATTGGCGCACGTGCTGCCGGCGGGGAACATAGCAATGGCGGGGGGAAACGGATAAAATTTGACCCATTTCCCGAGGTAAACGGGGTTGCATGGCTGCCATAAAGGCGCGATCGTTGAGAGATATCAGGCGATCGCGCTCTGGTTGTTTTGCCGTCCACACAACACAGCTGCGCGGTTCCTCTGGGGCTTGGGAAGAAGGCAGCATGGGCAATACAGCAAAGGGACCGCTATAGTGAAACCGCTCGTAGCCCGTTTGACGGTGAGAAAATTCAGTTGTGATATTACTGACAATGAGAACTTGGTCATATTCAGTGGTACTCATGGGGAGGTTTGCCCATTGCCGTACCCAAGATTGCCTCCCATCTGCCCCCACGATTAATTGTGCGGTGAGCGGTGCTTTACTTTGTTTTTCTTCTAAGTGAACTTCGACGCGATTGCCCGTAGTCGCAATCGACTTAATTTTTGCCGGACACCACTTGTCAACGGTGCTTTGTCTAGCAATCACCCCTTCCAGTGCCTGCAGGGTTACCCGATTTTCCACCACATAGCCCAGTGCCTCTGCTTGAATTTCCTCTCGCCGTAATGTTGTCACAAGCGGGAAGTTTTCATCGGAGATTTGCACTTGCTCAATGGGAGAGACTCCCAAGGTTTGCATGGTTTTCCAAGCACCGATGCGGTCTAGAATCTGTACTGAACCTAAGGCTAGCGCGATCGCGCGCCCATCGTCTTGCTGAGCTTTTTCTTCTGGGGTTTTGGCTTCAATCACACCTACTTTCAGGGAGGTTTGTCCTAAGGCAGCTGCTAGGGATAAGCCCACCATTCCTCCCCCCACAATCAGCACATCATAATCTTGTTTTCGGTTGCCGTTAATTTGCTTCATTGGTTCCTTTTGATTTAAGCCATTCTTCCGCAACTTTTATGGCATTGTTCCGAGTTAATCATAATTCTCATTTATATTTTATTATATAACTTTATAACGATTTAGCAAGATTGAAAGGGTAAATTTGCAAGTGGCTAAAACATAATTTCCTCAATGCGATCACATAACTTGCGATCCGTCGCCGTCACCTCAGCACTTGTCTTTAGATAATCCTGCAAACACAGACATCCTTCCTTTAAAAGTTTTTCTGGGGTTAAATCAAAGTCTAAAGTCCAAAAAATAACATTTCCTTCGGTATCAGAAGAACTTAACACTTGACCATTAGCATTGAAACTCAGGCTTTTAAACCCCGTCTCAATCCCGCCCAAGGTTTGCAATAATTTGCCATCTTTGCCCCAGAGTTTAATCGTCATATCCTCGCTAGCAGTGGCAAAGAAATTTCCATCCGTACTGAAAACCACTGCATTAACGGCAGCTTCATGTCCTTTTAGGGTGAGAAGGTTTTCACCTTTCCCATTCCAGAGTTTGATCTTACCGTCCTTGCTGGCAGTTATAATCAGTTCTCCGTTAGGACTCCAAGTCGCATCTAAGATCCCTGCTTCATGTCCTTGCAGGGTAGCCAGCAATTGACCTTCAATTGTCCACAATTTAGCAATTCCATCTTCACTGGCGGTGAGAATACGATGACTGTTGGGACTAAACTGGACACTTCTCACGCCTGATCGATGACCGCGCAAGGTGACTAATTCTTTTCCGGCTAAATTCCAAATTTTTGCCGTGGTATCCCAACTGGCGCTAGCAATCCGTTGACCGTCTGCACTAAACGTTGCCATTTTCACATCAGCTTGATGACCGACTAAAGTGGCTAAAGTTTTTCCGGTTAAGTCCCACAGTTTTACTGTTTTATCGCGACTGGCGGTGACCACCTGCTGACTGTTGGGACTAAACGCTAGACTTCTAATCACATCAGCATGACCTTGAAGCGTTACGAGTTCTTCTCCCTGCTGATTCCATAATTGAGCACTCATATAACGTCCTGTAGTCCCTATCAACCGACCGTCAGGACTAAACGTGACATGACCAAGCGGTTCATGGGAATTAGGCTTCCAATGGGTTGCCCTTGCCATGACTTTGGCGTGGAGATCAGCCCCGGTTAAATTCCAAAGTCTGACTGTCGTATCTTCTCCTGCTGATGCCAACATCGTTCCTTCTGGACTAAAATGGGCTGCAGCAACGGCATCAGTATGACCGCGAAAGACTTGTAATTCTTGTCCTTGAAGAGTCCAGAGGCGAATGGTTCGATCCCAACTGGTGGTTGCCACGCGATCGCGCGCGGAATTAAAAACAACACTGGTGACAGTATCCAGATGACCGCGCAGGGTCTGTAATTCATTTCCGTTCAAATCCCAGAGTTTGGCTGTACCATCCCGACTGGCTGTGGCAATGGTTTCTCCATCGGAACTAAAGGTGCCATACATAACCCAACTCTCATGTCCCGCAAAGGTTTGTAATTCATTTCCGTTTAAATCCCAGAGTTTTGCCGTGTGATCATGGCTGGCTGTTAGAATTTGTTTACCATCCGGACTAAAACTAATGGCAACCACTGGTGCTTGATGAGTCACAAAAGAATTCAGTTCTTCTCCCTCAAGATTCCACAGTTTCATCGTGCCATCCCACCCCATTGAGGCAATGGTTTGACCGTCTGGACTAAAAGAAACGCAAGCGACCCAGTCTTCATGACCGACTAGGGTGACAACTTCTTTACCATCGGCAACCCGCCACACTTTCACTGTTTTGTCTCGACTTGCGGTGACCAAGAATTGACCGTCGGGACTATAGTTCACACTCCAGATGGCATCATCATGACCAATTAGCGTCTGTAATAACGTGCCATCTCTTTGCCAAATTTTAACCGTTTTGTCCCAACTGCTACTGGCAAGGGTTTGACTGTCGGGACTGAACTTGATGCGAGTGACGGTATCACGATGACCCAAGAGACGGTTGCGTTCGCGCCCCCAATAAAGCGATTGGCGGAGGGCTTTTTCTAAACGAGCTTTCATTTCGGGATTCGTCTCTTCCCAACCCAACTCATATAATTTCAATCCCGCTTTCAGACTTTCGAGAAGGGCTTCTAAAATCTGCTGCGATTCAAACGCGGTTTCTGAGGCAAGGGTGAGTGCTTTCACTTCGCCGAGGGCAACTTGCTGTTTTTGTTGTTCAGTACGCCATATTTGCCATCCAGATATTCCTAATAAACTCACGGCAATTATAGAGAGTAGGGATAGTCCAATTAAGCCTTGTTGAATGGTTCTTTTTGCCCGTTTTTGAGCCGTGCTTAAGACTTGATTCACTTGTTCGGAAGCCAGTAGCTGATTTTCGACTTCCTGCTTTTCGAGGGCTTCACTGGCTGCGAGAAAGCGATAGTCTTGATTGCTTAAGGTTTTTCCTTGCGCCCAAATTTGCGCTTGTTTGAGGGCTTGTCCGCGCAGAAGGGCATTGTCATCTTGGTATTCGGAAGCAATCCAAGTGTTGAGTAAACTGGCGTAAGGGCGTAAACGATTCAATTGTTTTTCCACCCATTCTTGGTTAAAAACCACTTGGTAAATGGGATTATAAACTTGTAAGTATCCTTGCCTTTTGACCACTAGCCCAGAGAGGAGCAGTTCAATCACTTCTGAGGAGTCGTCAGCCGGAATTTTACCCCTTTGCAGAATTTGGAGATAAAGTCCGAGGAGACCACTCGCCCGTTGCTCACTACGCAGCACGCGATCGCGAATCGTTCTTAAATGAGGAGGTTCGTCTTGAGATGCCCAGTTATCCAGAATGTGTTCTTGGACAACCATAGCTACACCATTGATCAGGTTTTGGGGTTGCGTCCAAATTAACTGATCAGGATCGGTTTGTGATTGATGCTTTTGAGTTCTTAGAGTTTGCGCCACCAGACGACACAGTTTCTGGGTTAAAAACGGTTGTCCTCCTGTCCAATAGATAATTTCCTGGAGGACGATTTTTGGGTTAGCACTGAGGGGGAGAAAGCCTTGTTCGAGAGGTTTCACTTCTTCTAGACTAAAGCCCGTTAGCGCGATCGCGCGACCGATATTAAACGGGGTTCGTCCTTTATCCATAATTAGATCTGAAGGTGTAGCAACCCCAAGCAAGGCAAAAGTCAATTGTTTCGATTCATGACAGGAGCGAATCAGGGCAAAAAAGTCATCCGTATCAAACTTTAAACTCAGGGTACTATCAATTTCATCGAAAAAGATCACCAGTGGTTGCCTTACTAGCTGCGGTAAAACCTCTTGCAGAAACTCTCCCAAACGAGACACTGCTGAGACATCACTTCGTTGAGCTAACCATTGTCGGACATTCAACTGGGGTGATAATCTGAAACTTCGCACCAACCGCATGATAATATCCGCATACCATTGTTCAGGAGTAATGTTATGAGTACCAATGCCAGAGAGATCAACCGTCGCGCAAGCAATCCCTTCCGCTTGTAACTGCTGGGTTACTTGTACCCGTAAGCTCGATTTTCCCATTTGGCGACAATTGAGAACATAACAAAATTCGCCCGCCTTTAACGCTTGATACAAGTCTGCATCTGCTTGACGCACCACATAAGTCGGTGCATCTACCGGAAGACGACCGCCAACTTGATATTCATACTCTGGAATTAACTTTTGCACGGTTCTAATATCAAATCGGTAAAGGTTTGCAATCAATCCCTTCTAGACATTGAAAAGGGGATTACTCAAGTCGCATCTTACTCTTACTTATAAAGGAATTCTGATCATTCGTAAATATAGGAAAGTTGTAGAAAAGTTAAGGACGTTCAGGACGCAATCCTTATAAACATAAAAAATCCCTTAGCACTAGAAAGAAGTCAAGCAGCTAAGAGACATTCATGTTGTTGATTAAAATTCAACGTGGACAGTTAATCAAAATAGCTTTATGGCAAATCTTTTGATTTATTGACAAATTTGAGTGCCATCATGGTTGGTAATTAAAAAGGCATCAAACTCACCGTCATCAAATTCGCCAGTTATGGTTAGCTGATCATTTTCTTTAATGTGGAATACAGTGTTATCTCCACATAGATCGTAACTATCTACAATAACAGAACGATTATTACTCACTAACTGAAAGCCATCTTCCCAAACTCGCTGTACTTGACCCGATAATTCTTTTCCTTCTTCAGTTTCAGCACTTACTGATAATGAAGGAAAAACGGTAATGACACTAAATATAAAACCAGTAATGATGAACTTCATTTTTAGTAATCTCTGATTTTTATTCGATCTTAACAAGAAAAGACTGTAATGAAGATAAGAGATTGTTATAGATTGAATTATTAACGCTTTATCATTTACTCAATAAAAATATCCCCTAAAATTAACTTTTGGAAAGGGGGAAAAGTTAAGTGACTAAAAGATTTGAGATCCTTAACTAATCTGTATCGACTGCGCTTGAGAATCGCCGTATAACTAAAAGTGTCAATATACAAACAGTATTTATCATGCAAACTCAAAACAAGTCCCAAACGATTTCTTCTTTAACCTATCGGGGTGTTTCTTATTCTAAAATGTCTCTTACGATGGAAACAGTACCGACACAAACCCCTGTTCGCTATCGCGGTGCAACCTACTTCTTGCAACGTCCGATGGAATTATCACTAGCCCCCCAACAGAACTTGAAGTACCGTGGTGTTTCCTATCGTCGTCATGAGAATCCTGCTATCAATCTTGATCATCCAGCAATACCTTGTCCTGCCTAATTGAATGTTTAATATCATTAGATTATCCCGCCATCCCACTTTAATTACACTGAGGCGGGTTTTATTCTTATAGAAGTCGCCGTAAAACCAAGCGTCTTAAAGACGTTGGATATAAGGCGAGCGAGTTGAGGACTT
>JAVLCL010000041.1:0-12995 GCA_031580825.1 Halothece sp. Uz-M2-17 | reverse complement strand
TGCAGAAAGTGGATCGGGAACTCTGACCTTAGTGGCTAATGGTGAAGATTTTGTTCGCCAAGGTTTTGTTACTAAAGATGGTTGGAGAATTGATTTTGATCATGTTTATGTCACCCTTAATGAGGTGAAAGCCTATCAAACTGAACCGGCTTTTGATCCGCAAAAAGATGAACAAATTGAGGCGAAAACTGAAGTTACCCTTGTAGATACGCCGGAAACAATTGACTTAGCAGCAGGAGATGCGGATGCTGCTCCGATTACAGTGACAGAGGAGACAGCAACTGCTGGGGCGTATAATGCGATCGCGTGGCAACTGGTCAGCCCAGAAGGAGATGAAGTCAATAGTGCCATTGTTTTAGAAGGAACAGCGCAAAAAGAGGGACGAAGCATTGATTTTGTTCTAAATTTGGACAAACCGATGGCTTACAAGTGTGGGGAATATGTGGGTGATGCTCGCAAAGGATTTTTACAAGCAGACGGTGCAACAGAGTTAGAAACAACCTTTCACTTTGATCATATTTTTGGTGATGCAGAAGCCCCTGCTGATGATGAGATTAATACTGGTGCAGTTGGGTTTGACCCGATGGCACAACTCGCAGATAATAATCGTCTCAATGTCGATCTAGCAACTCTACAACAAGAACTGTCAACAGAGAACTATCAAACCCTAGAAAAAGCAATTAAAAGTCTCGGTCATGTTGGTGAAGGACATTGTGCAGAAACCCCCACTTAAATTAAAGATGCGTTGGCAATTGTTTCTTTATTTAACTCTATCTCTTTTGAGTGCTACCCCTGTCTTGGCTCATGGGGCAGCGATCGAGCATCGGAAAACCAGCGCGATCGAAATCAGAGCAACCTACGATAGTGGAAAACCAATGGCAAACGCCCAAGTTACGGTTTATGCTCCGAATGATCCCACAACACCGTGGTTAAAAGGAACAACCAGAGAAGATGGCACTTTTATCTTTGTTCCTGATTCGGATCTCAGTGGTAATTGGGATGTTAAAGTCCGTCAATCTGGACATGGCGATTTAGTCAGTATTCCCCTGGAAAAGACATCCGCTAATACAACTTCTGATCAAGTTCAAGCTAGCAACACTTGGCAAGGTGGAAACTATACCCCCTTACAAAAAGCAATAATGGCTGCTTTAGGCATTTGGGGATTTATTGGCACTGCCCTTTTCTTTACTCGTAATCAATCTGAGAAACAATAATGCACATTCCAGACGGAATCTTACCACCTACTATTGCAATTGGCGGTTATGCCATTACGGGGGGAATGACTTGGTATTCTCTCCGGAAAATTAGTCGCTGTGCTAACCCCAGTGAACAAATTCCCCGAGCGTCTTTATTGACTGCTGCTTTTTTTGTGGCTTCCCTGATTCATATTCCCATTCCCCCTTCTAGTATTCATCTGGTTTTAAATGGCTTGGTGGGAGTCATTTTAGGGTATTTTGCGTTTCCGGCGATTCTCATTGGCTTATTTTTTCAAGCGGTGATGTTCCAGCATGGGGGACTTTCTTCCTTGGGAGTCAATGCAGCAATGATGGGTATCCCAGCGATACTGGCTTATCATATTTTCCAATTGCGTCATTCTTTCCCAAAAGGAGACCGGTGGGTAAATGCTTTTGCCTTTATTGCGGGTGGAGGGGCGTTAGGGTTATCTGCGCTTATTTTTACAGTGTTAGTGGTGACAACGATTCCTGCGGAAGTGAATGCAGAATTGGAACGTCGCGCGATTTATATTGGTTTAACTGGGTATAGTATCCAAGTCTTAATTGAGGGAACCTTTACCCTGCTACTGGTTTCTTTTTTCCGACGAGTGAAACCCGAACTTTTGTCGAATGTAATTGACAATTCCTAAGTTCCCCTGAACAATAAGTCAGTAGTTGTGGGCTGGCTTGCTCAATGTAACCAGTCGCACAATACTAATTTACGATTTGCTGGGGAACAAGTCATTGAGAAGACAACATAAACTCATTATCTTTGTTGCCGTTGTTTTAAGCGTAGTTGTTGGCTTACAAACGGTTGTCCGTAGTTATTCTTTACCGACGCAAAATGAAATTCGAGGGGCGTGGTTAACCAATGTTGATAGCGAAATTTTATTTTCGGCGCGGGGAATTGAATCTGCTCTGAATCGCCTTGAAAATATCCACTTTAATACGGTTTATCCGACTGTTTGGCAAGGAGGCTATTCTCTTTATCCAAGTGCAGTAACAGAAAGAGTCTTTGGTCAACGAATGGATCCTGACCCGCGATTACAAAATCGGGATATGCTGCAAGATGTACTTGAAAAGGGACATCAATTGGGGATGACGGTGATTCCGTGGTTTGAGTTTGGGTTTATGCAACTCGTTGATTCGCCTTTAGTGCAAGAACATCCGGAATGGTTAACCCAACGTCGAGATGGAAGCATTGTTGAGGTGAAAGGGGAAGATGAGGTGGTGTGGTTAAATCCCTTTCATCCGGAAGTACAACAGTTCATTTTGGATTTAATTACAGAAATTGTGACCCAGTATGATGTCGATGGGATTCAATTTGATGATCATTTTGGTTTACCCGTTGCTTTTGGCTATGACGACTATACCAGTCAGCTTTATCAGCAAGATGTGAATATTTCGCCACCAGAAGAAGCCCGAGAAACGTTTTGGGTGCGTTGGCGAGCGGATCAGCTGAATAAGTTTATGGGGAAAGTTTTTCACACGATTAAAGCAGTCAATCCCGATTGTTTAGTTTCGGTTTCTCCCAACCCCCTTCATTTTGCCTTACCGGCTCATTTGCAAGATTGGTTCACTTGGGAACAACAAGGTTATATAGAAGAGTTAGTTTTACAGGTTTATCGCACCGATATGGAACGGTTTGTGGATGAGTTACAACGAACAGAAGTGCAGTTGGCAAATTCTAATATTCCCGTTGCTATTGGAATTTTAAGTGGGTTAAAAAATCGTCCAACGCCGATGCCGATGATTCAACAGCAAGTTCAAGAAGTGCGCGATCGCGGTTTTGATGGGGTGTCTTTCTTTTTCTATGAAAGTCTTTGGAATTGGGCGGAACAATCCCCGATGGAACGAGAAGAGTCTCTCTATGATTTATTTTTATTTCCTGCCCGCCGAGAAGTGCTTGTTTCCTCTGAATCTAGTTAGGTGATTGAGTGATCACTCTTCCCCATAACTGAGTTCTTCTGTAAGTTGATTATTAAGAATCACGCGATCGCGCCCCAGTTCTTTGGCTTGATAAAGGGCGTTATCAGCCATTCTAATTAACATTTTGGGCGCGCAATCGTCTCGGGGAATAATACTACTCACGCCAACACTAATGGTGACATGATGACTGACGGGTGAATGAGGATGAGGAATTTTTAAGTCTTTCACGGTTTCACAAATTTTTTCCGCTAATTGAAAGGCTCCAATTTGTGACGTATTCGGTAATAAAACTGCAATTTCTTCTCCCCCATAACGGGCGACTAAATCAAGGGGACGGTTGACTACTGTTGTAATTGCTTTTGCAACTTCCTGTAAGCAACTGTCTCCCGCTTGATGACCTAAAGTATCATTATAGAGTTTGAACGCATCTAAATCACATAAAATCAAAGATAGTTCCGCGCGATCGCGCTTGCCTTGTCGCCACTGTTCATCTAAATATTCATCAAAGCGTCGTCGGTTTGCAATTTCAGTTAAACCATCATAAGACACGAGATGTTGTAGTTTATCATTTGCCTGTTTCAACGCCATTTCTGTTCGCAAGCGTTGCATTAATGCCCCTAACTGGGTGGCAACAGATTGAATTAACTCCAGTTGATCAATATTTAAGGAAGAAACTGGAGTTGATTCGTGATGATCATTGCAACCATTGGAGGAAAATAGTAACACGGCTAAAACCGTTTCTTTGAAGATAATGGGAACGCCTAATAAACGCTTTAAGTCTGTATCTTGAAACAGTTGTTGTAAATGTTGTGATGAATCGCTATGACTTAACTGAGCAAGATCTTCCAAATTAAGAAGAGATATAATTTCTTGGGATTTAGCAACCGTTTCGACTAATTCTTTCTTAACTGTAACCAGCGTCGTCTCTTGATTGTTATATAAAGACTCTAAATTACAATTTCGGGCATACCAAGCCTCACTACTTTCTAATTCCGTTCCCGCCGTGTTTAAAATCCAGGCTTCTCCATAATCCCAACCCATCACTTGGCAGAGTTTTGTTAACACTTGCGCGATCGCGCGATCTAGCGTCTCCGCCGTATTCATAATTTTAGTTAAGGTTAGTAAAACCTGTAAATCATAGTTACGTTGTTCTAAAATTTGGTTTTGCTCTAAAAGTTGTCCCTTTAATTGTTTCAGTTCATTTTTTTGTTGTTGAATGGTAATTTGATGCTCAATTCGTGCGATGACTTCTTCCACTTGAAAGGGTTTAGTAATGTAGTCTGCCCCACCTACTCGAAATGCCTTGACTTTTAAATGTGCATCTTCTAAGATGCTGACAAAAATAATCGGAATCTCTTTTGTTTTTGGATCGGATTTTAATTGAGATGCCATCCGATACCCACTCATTCCTGGCATACAAATATCCAGTAAAATTAAATCAGGTGGGGTGTTATTGATATTTTTTAAAGCAACCTGTACATTAGATGCAATACTCACATGATATCCCCGTTCCTCTAATAAATCACACAATAATAATAAGTTATCAGGAACATCATCAATTGCTAGAATTCTAGGTTCACGATCCATAATAGTTAGATAAATAATTCCACAAGGACTTCAATCTTTAGCGATGAATCACCATCAATGAGAGTTCAGAAATAAGCCGTATTTTTACTGAGCAATTTGATAAGATGGGAGTAATTTCTTCTTTCATTAATTATTTTTTCACAATTTGGTAGGATATGACACAAACAATTTGGATTACCCGTCACGGTAATCGCTATGACTTTGTTAACCCTGACTGGTTTATCACAGCAAAACTTCGTTACGATCCACATCTAGCAGAAGACGGAATTCAACAAGCGCAATCACTCGGAAAAAGATTACAATCAGAAAACATCACTCATATTTTTTCTTCTCCCTTTCTACGCACGGTTCAAACCGCCCATGAAGTGGCAAAAATTTTAGACTTACCGATCAAATTGGAAGCAGGATTAGGAGAATGGTTAAATCCGAATTGGATGGATCACTGTCCAGAAATTCGCTCTCCTGAAACGTTAGCTAAACACTATTCTTATATTGATTTAAATTATAACTCAAGAGTAATTCCAAGCTATCCAGAAACCGAAGAAACGGTACAAGCCAGAACCGCAACCACAGCCCAAAAATTAGCCAGTGAATTTGAAGGTGGGTTACTATTGGTCGGTCATGGGGCTTCTGTTTTAGGAACCGCAGAAGGGTTACTAGGAGAACCATTAAATATTCATGCTTCCTTTTGTTGTTTAACCAAATTAGTGCAAAATAATGGAGGTTGGGAAGTAGAATTGGCAGGGGATACCTCTCACCTCTCAACAACAGAAAATACGATTCGCTTTAATTAGGAAAATGAAGTATGACCTTACTCATTGCTGGTGATATCGGAGGGACTAAAACCATATTACGGCTTGTGGAAGTCACGAAGCAAGCAGTTGATTTTCAAACTGTCCACCAGGTCACTTATTCCTCTCAGGATTATTCCGATTTAGTGCCAATGGTACAGGAATTTTTAGAGGAAACCGATTATACTCCTCAAAAAGCCTGTTTCGCGATCGCGGGACCTGTGATCCAACAAACCTGTCAACTGACAAACCTGAGTTGGTATTTGGATGCAAATCGTCTGCAAAAGGAATTAAATCTAGAAAGCGTGAGTCTGATTAACGATTTTGCAGCAGTGAGTTATGGGGTGTTAGGCCTTAAAAATGAGGAATTAGAACCTCTACAAGCCGTTTCCTCTCAAAATGATGCGCCCATCGCCATTATCGGTGCAGGAACCGGCTTAGGAGAAGGGTTTTTGATTCCGCAAGGGAATGGCGATTATCAAATTTTTGGCACCGAAGGCGGACACGCTGATTTTGCCCCTCGTTCGGAATTGGAATTTCAGATTTTAGACTATATTCGCCAGCAAAAACAGATTAGTCGGGTGTCTGTGGAAAGGATTGTCTCTGGACAAGGGATTATCGCGATTTATCAAGCATTGAGAGACCTGAATCTTCATCCAGAAAGAGATTCTGCTGTTGCCGAAACCATCCGTCAATGGGAAAAGCGAAAAGCCACAGAAATGGATCCAGCAGCAGCGATCGCGCAAGCAGCAGACACAGATCGCCTTTGTGAAAAAACCATGGAACTATTTATTGAAGCCTATGCAGCAGAAGCGGGAAATTTAGCCTTAAAATTGCTCCCCTATGGCGGACTCTATATTGCAGGGGGGATTGCTGCCAAAAACCTACCATGGATGAAAAGCAACCGTTTTCTCAAAGTCTTTAAAGATAAAGGGAGAGTCAGTCCAGTTTTAGACGCAGTTCCCATTAACGTTATTCTTAATCCGCAAGTGGGTTTAATTGGTTCGATTATGTATGGTTTGAGTTAGTTATTTGTTATTTGTTATTTGTTATTTGTTCACTGATATAGCAGCACGTATTCAGGTTAGGACATTCCAAAATGTTGAAACTCACCTATACCTTACTATTGCCTATTGCCTGTTGCCTATTGCCTAGCGCGTAGCGCTATAACTGAAAAAAAGATGCTATCCTAGTAAAGCTGAAAAAATATATTCAATTCGCACATCTAGGGCTTCGGGTGTTTCTAGTCCAGAAATTCCCCCTAGGTGGAGGATAAACCCGAACAGGAGAAGCAAAGATTATGTCCGTTATTACCCTCCGAGAATTACTTGAATCGGGTGTTCACTTTGGACACCAAACCCGCCGTTGGCATCCTGCGATGCGCCCTTATATCTACACTGCACGGAATGGGGTGCATATCATTGACTTAGTGCAAACCGCACAATTAATGGAAGAAGCCTATAGCTATCTTCAAGATGCGTCCGCGAAAGGGCAAAAAGTTTTATTTGTGGGAACAAAACGCCAAGCAGCAGGGATTATTGCTCAAGAAGCGAGCCGTTGTGGTGCATTCTATGTTAACCAACGCTGGTTAGGGGGAATGCTGACTAACTGGGAAACCATTAAAACTCGTGTGGAACGCTTGAAAGAGTTAGAGCGTCTCAAAGAAAGTGGGGCAATGGCGCGTCGTCCGAAAAAAGAAGCAGCGGTGTTAGGACGAGAACTGGAAAAACTGCAAAAATATCTCGGTGGGATCAAAATGATGCGTCGTCTTCCCGATATTGTCGTTATCGTGGATCAACGTCGTGAACATAATGCCATCATGGAATGTCAAAAACTGGGCATTCCCATTATTTCCATGTTGGATACGAATTGTGATCCGGCTTTAGCTGATATTCCTATCCCTGCTAATGATGATGCTATCCGTTCGGTTAAACTGATTGTTGGCAAACTCGCTAATGCTATCTATGAGGGTCGTCATGGCGAACTCGATATGGAAACCGAAGCGGAGTATGATGAATTTGAGGAAGGGATTGATACCTACCCAGAAGATGATGAAGAAGAAATAACCCCTGAAGCTAATACGGAAATGGCTGCTGTGGGCGACACTGAAGAAGAATAAAAGATGCCACTCAGCAAGAGACAAGATGATTGTTCGGCTTGTGGCTACTCTATTAACTTAAGGCAGATTTGTTCTGTTGTTTCTATTTGGTTCCCGAATCCTGCGACAATGAGGCGTAGGAGTATGTCAATCAAATGACTTGTCTTGTAGAAAAGGAAAAGGTGACATGGCGGAAATATCAGCAAAACTGGTTAAAGACTTGCGCGAAAAAACTGGCGCAGGCATGATGGACTGTAAAAAAGCTCTTTCTGAAAGTGATGGTGATGTGACAAAAGCCATGGAATGGTTACGTCAAAAAGGCATTACCTCTGCTGAGAAAAAGCAAGGGCGAGCAGCAAGTGAAGGGATTATTGACAGTTATATTCACACTGGTGGACGGATTGGTGTTTTAATTGAAGTGAACTGTGAAACTGATTTTGTTGCCCGTCGTGAAGAATTCCAAACTATTGTGCGGGATATTGCAATGCAGGTTGCAGCCTATAGCAATGTGGAATATGTTTCGACTGATGATGTTCCAAAAGACATTGTGGAACGAGAAAAAGAAATTGAAAAAGGGCGGGATGATTTACAAGGTAAACCCGATAATATTAAAGAGAAAATCGTTGAAGGACGGATTGATAAGCGTCTGAAGGAACTTTCTTTATTAGATCAGCCCTTTGTTAAAGATCAAAGCATCACTGTAGATGAGTATATTAAGCAAGGGATTGCAACCTTAGGCGAAAATATTCAGGTCAGACGCTTTGCTCGTTTCGTTTTAGGAGAAGACGGAGACACAGAAGAGCAATCTTCAGAAGAATAACTGCTTTTTTGAAAGATCAGAGCTTATACAATAAAAGGGCAAAAGGAAGTGTTCGCGCTAACTTTTGCCTTTTTTATCATTTGTCATGTGATGACTAATGACCAATGACCAATGACTAATAACTCATAATCTATGGTTAGACCAATTCAACAAATTGAAACAGATTTAGAAACTTTAGAAAATCAAGTGAGCGCGATCGCGCAAAAAATTGAAACTGCTTATCAAGCGTATATTGAACTTTTAGGAGAAACGCTGCAAAATCAGCTTGTCTTTTCGGTTTATCAAATTTGTACTCAAGAATATCCAGATGGGTTTTTAAAATTATCTTTATCGGAACAGCAGGCTCTACAAAAGCAAGTTCGTGATTTAGGAAAAGAAGCCCAAGCCAACTTGAAGTTAGGGGGAGATGTCTTACAGCGTATTGAATGGAATGATGAACAAGCCGAAGCCTTAGAAGAAATTTTATCTGCAGAAGAACAGACAACAGAAGAAACTGAAAATACAGAAAGCCAGTTTAATCTTTCTGCTTTACAAACTTTGCTCAACTCGGGACAACAAGAATCAGAACCCGATGATAAAAGTCCGCAAAAAGTCAGAGAATGGTGTCAACTACAAGCGGAAGCCATCACCATGATCTTAGAAAATGTGTCCAGTGAAGCGAATGAAATTTTACGAAAAACTGACATTTTACCGCAAGAATTGCCAAAAGAAATGATTGATGCTGCGGTTCATTCAGAAGGAACAGGAGCGATGAGTAATCGTTCTCCAGGGGTAGTTCATTTAATGTTGGAATTAGAGCGAAAACATCAACAGAAAAGTTCTCAACAAGAAGAAGAACATGAGGTTATTCAACTGGCAATTGTTCGGTTGCGGGTGGGAGAGTTAGAGTTTGCAGCACCGAGCTTAAATACAAAACGGCGCGCTTTACGGAATCTCGAACAACAGTTACAGCAACTTGATGAACAATATCAGAACTTAGCAAGAGAACGCGCGATCGCGCAAGCAGAACTGGCTTGGCGCAGCAGTTGGCACGAAGATTAATTATTATGAAACAGGACTCATTTCTTGTCCTAAAACATTCTGTTCTCGGAAAAACCGAATCATTTTTTGATCTTGACCTTTAATGTGATGAATCAACCATTGCGTTAAGAAGTGAGAAAGTTCAATCGTCACAAAACGATCGCCATTGGCAAATTTTTCAGCAATTTCCTTCACTTGTTTGGTTAGACTATCATGAATTTTTTTATGTTCTTTATAGTTGGGATAATCATACTCAAGCATTAGCTTTTCTTCATTGGCAAAATGTTCTACAGTATAGTCAACCATTTCATCTAAAGTTTCTTTAATAATGCCTTTCCCATGCCCACTAGACATCGCTTCGTGTAAACGATTAATAATATCGAATAAATGTTGATGTTGTTGATCAACATGATCGAATCCTGTTTGATATTCTGTTCGCCAAAACGCAATTTTCATCTTTAACTGATCATTTTAATTACTTCAATTCTGATCCTAGATCAAATCATGAAAGGCGAGAAGGGATGACCAGTAATTCAGTGGGAATGCGCAAGTTAACCCTTATTTCCAGATCAAGTCAGTAAATATTTTTAAGTTTTACATTTATTTAATAAAACGTAAATTAAATCTTAAATCTTAAGACTTGTTTGCAATCATCAACTCTATAAGCAACTAATCGTTATGATGTGACCGTGCTTAAGATTTGTTAACGAGAGGAAGAATGGATTTTCTATCAGACTCAGTTTCACTCTCACGGATGCAATTTGCCATAACTGCCATTTTTCATATGTTATGGCCCGTGTTGACCACTGGAATGTCAATTTATTTAGTCGTTGTTGAGGGCATGTGGCTCAAAACCCGCAATCCTGACTATTACTATCATGCTCGGTTTTGGTCAAAACTATATGTCCTTAACTTTGGGAT
Source organism: Halothece sp. Uz-M2-17 (assembly GCA_031580825.1). Classification (GTDB taxonomy): domain Bacteria; phylum Cyanobacteriota; class Cyanobacteriia; order Cyanobacteriales; family Rubidibacteraceae; genus Halothece. Next base: position 2,615 of record JAVLCL010000041.1, on the reverse strand, counting down.
TGGAGTCGCTAGTGGCGTTCCCATGGAGTTTCAGTTTGGAACCAACTGGGCACCCTTTTCCGAAGCCGTGGGTGACTTTTTTGGAAGCATCCTTGGGTTTGAAGCCTCAATGGCATTTATGTTAGAAGCCGGCTTCCTTGGCATTATGCTGTTTGGTTGGGGTCGCGTTCCCCCTGTTATTCACTACATGGGAACGATTATGGTTGCGTTTGGGGCAAATTTATCCACGTTTTGGATTCTCACCGCCAACTCTTGGTTACAAACCCCAGCCGGTGGTGAATTAGTGGATGGTAAATTTGTCGTTACCGATTACTTCCAAGCCATTTTTAATCCCTTCATGGTGAATAGTGTGCTGCATATGTTCTTTGCCACCTTGGAGACTTCTTTATTTGTCATTGGGGGAATTAGTGCTTGGTATATCTTGAACCGCAATCAACGTTATCAAGAATTCTTTACCCGATCCTTCAAGATTATTTTAGCTGTCGCGATCGCGGTCGCACCCTTACAAATCTATATCGGACATCTCAGTGGGGAACAAGTTTATCATCAGCAGCCCACAAAAATGGCAGCAATGGAAGCACAATGGGAAACCGCCCCTGGTGGACAACCCGCAGATTGGAGTTTAGTCGCAATTCCCAACACAAAAGCAGAGCGAAATGACTGGGAAATTTCCATTCCCAATGGTTTAGGCTACATTCTCGAATTGAAACCCAATTTATCGGAACCCGTGAAAGGCTTAAAAGAATGGAAACCGGAAGATCGCCCCGGAATGGTCGGCTTAATTTACTACTCATTTCGGATCATGGTAGGGATTGGTTTCTTCTTAGCTGGCTTAATGGGAATTACCGTCATCCAATGGTTACGAGGAAAACTCGCCCCCACTCAAATTGCCAATCAAAAATGGTTATTGCTGGGTTGGATCTTTTCCGCACCTTTGGGTTATATCGCCATTGAATCCGGTTGGATTGTGCGCTGTGTGGGACGACAACCTTGGACCATGTATGAAGAAATTCGTACCGTTGATGCTGCATCCAATTTACCCGCCCAAGAGATTCTCGCCTCTCTATCAGCCTTTACCGGAGTTTATAGCCTCCTCTTTATCTCCGCCCTCTATTTTGGCAGTCGAATTATTCGCCAAGGCCCCAACTTTGACTTACCGATTCCGAAAGAAACCTTAGAACCAACCCCTGTTGAACACACTCCCGACCGCCGTCCCGTGGAAAATTAATCATGGAAACTCTCGCTTATTTTTTACCGCAAGTTTGGTTCGTCATTTTGGCGTTATTTCTCTTTCTCTATGTCACCCTCGATGGGTTTGACTTAGGGGTGGGGATTCTGTCTATCACCTCTTCTAACGAGGAACGCCGTGGCTTATTAATGACCAGTTTAAGTAACGTTTGGGATGCGAATGAAACGTGGCTTGTCTTAATGGGAGGTGCGTTGTTTGGTGCATATCCCTTAGCTTACAGCACGATTTTAAGCGCGTTATATATCCCAATCTGGCTAATGGTCTTTGGTTTCATTTTCCGCGCCGTTGCGTTTGAATTTCGGGAACACTCCGAACGCAAGTTTTTCTGGAATGCTGCGTTTGGCTTAGGAAGTTTACTCGCAACCGTCGGACAAGGTTTCGCCTTAGGCGGTGTCTTAATCGGAATTAATGTGGATGAAAGCGGACACTTTATTGGCGGAATTTGGGATTGGCTTAGCTTACCTTCGATTCTCGTTACCCTAACCTTAATCCAAGGCTATGTCTTAAGCGGATCGACTTATTTAGTCATGAAAACAGAAGGGGCGTTGCAACAAACTCACTATCGCACCGCCAAAATAGCTGCCATTACCACCTTAATTGGTGCCGTATTAATCACAATTACCACACCGATTTTCTTAGAAGAAGCGCGATCGCGCCTTTTTGATGCTCCCTTTATTTACATTTTCGCAGTGATTCCCATTTTGGGCGTATTTTTCATCTGGCAACTGTTACGAAGTCTCAATCAACAACAAGAACGCGCGCCATTTATATGGACAATTTTAGTCTTCTTGTTGTCCTTTTTAGGCTTAGGAATTATTGTTTTTCCCTACATTATTCCTCGTTCCATTACCGTCTATCAAGCTGCTGCTGACCCTAGTGCATTAGTATTTATGCTGACGTTTATTGGCTTTTTAATTCCGATTATGTTGGCGTACAATATCTATCAGTATGTGGTCTTTCGGGGTAAGGTTCGCAGTAGTAATTACGAAGGATAAATTAGTTTTTGGGGGAGGCGTTATTTCTCCCCTTTTTTTATGAACCACAGAGACACAGAGGACACGGAGAGTTTAATGATTGAGAAGACGTTTGATTCCATTTTTGAGGATGGGTACGTTAAAGTTGATCATTAGTCCTAATCGGACTTTACAGAGCTTTAAATAGGTTAGGGTTTGAGCTTCATGAATAGGGAGGATTTTTTCTACCGCTTTTAGTTCTAAGATTACTTTTTTTTCAACTAAGATATCTAAACGATACGCAAAATCAATGTTTATTCCTTTATAAGATACTGGAATGGGAACTTGTTGTTCTACCACTAAGCCACGTAACATCAACTCATGAGATAAACACGCCTCGTAAGCTAACTCTA
>JAVLCL010000040.1:7106-13126 GCA_031580825.1 Halothece sp. Uz-M2-17 | reverse complement strand
CAGGGTAAGTAAGGTTTGTCGGGCCATGCGAGAATCTAAAATTAAAGTTTGCCAAGCAGAAATAATGGAATCACGACCAAATAAGGTGGCAAACCAAGGAATCCCCGCCGAAAGAATTTTGCCATCACCAAAGGTTTGACCCAGTAAATAAATATCTTTTTCGGCACGTTCAATAATTTGATTTAAAGCCCGATTATCGGTGCGAATGCGAGTAATTTCATTTTGCCAATGCTGTTGTTCATTGACTTCTGAACCATGGGCTTGTTTGAGGGTCATCGGCGCACTGACCACGGAAGCTGGTTTACCACTAATCATGGGCTGTAACCGATACCCAATTTTCTTCGTTTCATGAGCGTTCAAACTCAAATCCCAAAGGGCAGCATAACCTTTGAAATCACTCGGAAGTTGATGGGAAAACTGAATTCTCGATTCCATTAAAACGTCATCTAATCCTTGATACGCTACAATTAATTCTCCCGTTGCTTCAACTAAAGATTGAATATTGTGACCATGGGTGGTTTGCGGTAGAACTTGTCGCATTAAATGTCCTCTTTGCGGACGTACTCGTCCCCGAATTTGAAATAAGTCAATAAAATCAGCACCAAAACTGAGACTGATTTGAAATTGAACGGGGTCAGTGTTGTAATTCGTGATCGTGAGTTCTTCAAACAGCCCCCCTTGCAGGACAATATCGCGCTGAATGCCAATGGTTTCTGCTTTCAGTTGGTCTGGAAAGTAAGGATTGGAACAGAGGACAGAGAGAGCAAACCCTTGTTGCGCGGTACTACTCAGCAAAATGGGTGCATGTCCTTCAATTTGTAATTCGAGGCGATTAAGGAAGCGGGTATCTTGACAGAAGAACCCTAAACTAGAATCAACTTGCTCATTGTGACAGGTGATATTGCCAATGGTATCGGTAATAAGAAATATGTCGTCTTCTTTTAATGTCAGTGTCGGCTGCAGGCGTTCAGTGTGACTACAATGCCACTCGGGAATCGGAATTTGTTCTGCTTCGGCAAAACTTCTGCCATCAAATTCAATGATGTCAAGGGTTTCTTGAGACATAATAATTTTTCCTCCTAACTCATTGTGAATATTGGGGTTCGCAGACCACCATCAGCCTGTCGCTTTTCCCCCAAAAGAGTTTGATAAACCGCTTCATAGCCATCAGTCATGTGGTTTAGGTTAAAGTGTTCGGCAACACGGGTGTGACAACGGTGGCGAGATAATTGATTCACTTGAGAGACTGCTGTTACACATTCTTCAATGTTCTGACAGAGAAACCCCGTTTCACCATGGGTAATAATTTCTGAGGTTGCCCCCATTGCCATGGCAATGACAGGAGTTCCACAAGCGAGAGATTCAATCGTAACCAGTCCAAAGGGTTCGCGCCATGTAATTGGGAATAGCGTTGCGATCGCGCCCCCCATGAGAACATTTTTCTGGTCGTGATTCGCTTCTCCTAAAAATTGAATCTGTTCGCCGTCAATATGGGGGGCAATTTCTTGTTCAAAGAAGGTTTGATCCACTGGGTCAATTTTCCCTGCCATTTTGAGGGGGTATTGGGTTTGTTTTGCAATTTGGATCGCAAGATGGGGTCCTTTTTCCGGAGATATTCGCCCGAGAAAGGCAAGATAGGGAGGATCTTGGGGTTGGGGATAAAATTGGAAATTAGAGAGCGCGATCGCGTTATAAACCGTCGCCACGTAATTTAATTTTAGTTCGGGTCGGCGTTGAGAATTAGAAATAGTGACAAAATTTTGCTGACGATGTTGTTGAAAAATCCCTTCCATCCAAGTCGGAATAATACCGTGTAAGGTATGAACAACAGGGGTTGTAATTAAATTTGCATATGGAAAAGCACTATAGCCCACATGGGAATGAATGAGATCAAAGTGTGGGGCTTGATTAAAGACTTTGCTCAATTCCATTTGCTCATAAACATGATACTCAGCCAGAGAAAAACCCAGCGGTCGTAACGGTTGTTGACAACAAGCCTCTAATGTGCCGAGAGTGTCAGAATCTCCTGTTGCAAATAGGGTTACTTCATAACCCCGTCGCACTAATTCATTCGTGAGTAAACTCACGACTAACTCGGTTCCGCCATAAGTGGGAGGAGGGACTTTCTCCCATAAAGGCGCGATTTGAGCAATTTTCATTACAAACCTCCTGAGACGAATGATCTAATCGTTTGCAATTACTTGATTCGGAATGTTTATCTTAAGTTTAATCTTTCTGAGTGAGAAAAAACTCCCTCCTAGGAGTTGAAAAAAAACAATTTGGAGCCAATTCTTCAATTAACTTTAACAACGTGGACAATCGACCCAGTTCGCTTCGATGGTTCCATCGGGGAGAATACTCGCTTCTTTCTTCCAAATCGGCGCATTATGTTTCAGGGTATCGATCGCGTACTGACAAGCAGCAAAGGCTTCACTACGATGAGGACACCCGACGGCGACTAAAACGCTAATTTCGCCAATTTTTAGCCGTCCAACGCGATGATGAATGACCACTCGATTCACTGGTGACCATCGTTTCCGAATTTGGGCTGCAATTTGTTGAAACAGCGCGATCGCCATCGGTTCATAGGCTTGATATTCGAGATAAGCAACGGGTTTGCCATCTGTTTGTTCCCGAACTGTTCCACTCATCAGCGCGATCGCGCCATTAGCAGAATCATCTGCGAGATTATACACTTCATCAAACGATAGCGGTGCAAAAGCAATTTGAAAGTCGTCATTAGTCATTGGTCATTAGTCATTAGTCATTGATCACTGATGGGAAATCAACTGCGGTTGCATTTGTCCTTGTTTTCCTGAGGTGTGACTGGGAAAGAGATGTAATAAATCTTCGTTCAATTGAACTTGAACTCGGGTTTGGGGGGCTAACAGTTGTTTTTGATGGGTTCGCGCTTGCAGTTCAGTTCCAGAAGGAAGTCGCAACCGATAGCGATGTTCTCGTCCTAAAAATTCGCGATCGCGCACCATAATCTCAGAATTTTCGTCCGGAATCAAGGTGATATCTTCTTGGCGAATCATTAAATCCGCCTGATCCCCTTGGACTTGATCAGACACTTGCGAGGAGTTTAACGTAAACGTTCCCACTTCAGTTTCCCAGCCATGTCTGGTGCGATTAGCAGGGAGAAAGTTTCCTTGGGTGACAAATTCCGCAACAAACCGAGATGCAGGGTGAGTATAAATCGTTTCTGGGATATCATGCTGTTCTAAGTGACCCTGTTGCATCACCGCCACCGAATCGGAAATCGAAAGGGCTTCTTCTTGGTCGTGGGTAACAAATACCGCAGCAATCCCTGAGGCTTTGAGAATATCCCGTAATTCCGTTCGTAAGCGCAAACGAACTTGCACATCCAAATTGCTTAACGGTTCGTCTAAAAGCACTAAATTCGGGCGTGGGGCTAATGCACGGGCGAGGGCGACTCGTTGTTGTTGTCCCCCTGAGAGTTCATGAGGATACCGTTGGTCTAAGCCTTCTAATCCCACCAACGCTAAAGCCGATTGCACTTGCTTTTTAATCTCGACACCACTGGTACGATTTTGTTTTAAGCCAAAAGCAATATTTTTAGCAACATTCAAATGAGGAAACAGTGCGTAATCCTGAAAGACCATCCCTACATCCCTTTTTTCTGGGGGAATATTAGAATTTGCATCCGCCACTACTTTCCCCGCGATGGTAATTTTCCCTTGAAATGGTTGTTCAAATCCTGCAACCAGTCGTAATAGCGTTGTCTTTCCACAGCCAGAAGGACCCAATAAACTCAGCAGATGTCCTTGCGGAACACTGAGACTAACTTGGTTCACTGCGGGAACACCTTGACGGGAATAAGTTTTACTAACGCCTTCGAGTTGCAGAATGGGGGATTGTTTCATTAGTTGAGTTTGCGCGATCGATACTTGCTATAGCCATTAAAAATACTTTTCCCATGATAAAAGACTTTTTGCAGATTTTTTGCAGTTAAGCCATTTGTTAAGTTGAGAAAAAAGTAAGCAAGGAATCAATTTAACATGGAAGGCAAACAAGTTCTTCTTACCGGCGGAACCGGCGGTTTAGGCTTAGGCGTTACCCCTGCAGTGGTTAGACGAGGCGCAAAGGTAACCATTCCCTATCGCAGCGAGGCTTCAGTGGAGCGTTTAAAGAAAGTTTTATCTCCCAGTGAGTTTGAAAGCATTCGCTTTGTCACCGTAGATTTAAGTAAAGAGAGTGCCATTTCTCAACTCATCGAAGACATGGGACGAGTTGATGTTTTAATTCATCTTGTCGGTGGCTTTTCCATGGGACAACTGGTTGATTACAGTTATGAAGACTGGAAAAAAGACTTCCAATTAAATCTCGATACAACTTTCCTAGTCTGTAAACATAGCCTCCGCGCGATGATGAACTCAGGTTATGGGCGTATTGTCACTGTTGGTTCAAAAGGCGCTGTACAACCTATGGGCGGACTGGCTTCTTACTGTGCGTCTAAAGCGGGGGTTGTGGCATTAACCCAAGCTATAGCCGAAGAGGTCAAAGACTACGATAATATTACCGCTAATTGTGTTCTTCCTAGCATTATTGATACTCCCACTAACCGAGAAGCCATGGGAAGTGATCAAGCCGATCAATGGGTAAGACCCGAATCTTTAGCAGAAGCCATCTGTTATCTCGCCTCAGAGGGCGCAAGAGAAGTTCGAGGCGCAACCCTTCCCGTTTACGGAAAACTGTAATTAAAATTTTGGTTCTTTGTCCCTTGTCCTTCGTCCTTTGTTATTTAATAACCAATGACAGATGACTAATGACGAATGACTAATGACGGTGGTCGGGAAGCCCATCCCTTTCAAGGGGGGAGGAACAAGCGCCCGACCGCCTTCTCGTTAAATATCTTTTTCGCTTAATTCACGATTCATATGATCAAAGGGTTTGTCAATGAAGGAAGTATCAAGCATTCCCGCATCTTCCGCCATTTTCTTAACCATTTCTTTCATAATTTCAATTCCGCGAACCGTGGGCGCAATGGGAACCCCAAGCGAATTGTAAGTTTCTCGTAATCCCTGTAAAACCCGCTCATCTAAAACATAAGTATCTCCAGCAACTAACGCATAAGTTGCATAACGGAGGTAATAATCCATATCCCGTAAACAAGCAGAATAACGGCGGGTCGTATAAGCATTTCCACTGGGGCGAATTAACTCTGGTTGTTCGTCAAAGAGTTGTCTTCCCGCTTCTTTTACAATCGCAGCAGCATTAGAATTAATTAGAGTCGCTGCTTGGACTCGCGCCATTCCGGATGCAAAATAAGACTGAAGCTCATCCATTGCATCTCGGTCTAAATAGCGACCGGTTAAATCATAATTTTTAATTAGAGTTGTTACTGCATCTCGCATCTTTATACTATCCTCCCAAAGCAACTGATTTTATGATGATCTAAAAAATAAGTTTAGTACCTTGCTTCCCTATTATTGCAAGTTAGAGATTATCCTTTCCTCAAGGGAAGGCGACTACTCTGACCTTTAGCGAAGCAATTTTGTAATCTTGATTATTCTATCGTTTCCCTGCTCTCATCATCCCCTCTGTTGCAACATTTTCTGAGATCCCGCGTTACAAAACTTAATCATCTTGACCCATCACTGCAAAGAATCAGAGCCTGATCCACTTAATTTTAAACTTGATCGGGAAGTAGCACTTACCAGTAAAAATTTACCCAATAACCAATGATAATGACTAAAAAACAAGCTCAACCTTTTTTAAAATGGGCTGGGGGGAAAACACAACTCCTGAGACAAATCGAATCTTTTTTTCCGGAAGAATTACGAATGGGTTCAATGACAAGATACGTTGAGCCATTTGTGGGTGGAGGAGCAGTCTTTTTTAAAGTTGCTAATATCTATCCCATTCGAGAATTTATAATTTCTGATATTAATCCTGAGTTAATTCTCGCTTATCAAACAATTCAAAAAGAAGTTGAGGGATTAATTACTCACTTATGGGATAAACAAGAAACCTATCTGGCATTACCTGAGGACGAA
>JAVLCL010000040.1:0-7096 GCA_031580825.1 Halothece sp. Uz-M2-17 | reverse complement strand
TATCAAGTCCGCACTGATTATAATCAAAAACGAAGTCAAATTAATTTCAATTGTTATAATTCACAGTGGATTGAAAGAACTGCTCAACTTATATTCCTCAATCGAACTTGTTTTAATGGACTATTTCGAGTGAATTTAAAAGGAGAGTTTAATGTCCCTTTCGGTCGCTATAAAAAGCCTAGAATTTGCGATGCAGATAATCTCAGACAAGTTGCCAAAATTTTAGAGCGAACAGCAATTCATCAAGGCGATTTCACCCAATGCAAAGCATTCGTTAATCAGACTTCTTTCGTTTATTTCGATCCACCCTATCGACCGATTAGCAAAACATCGAATTTTAACGCTTATTCTAAACAAAGTTTCAATGATTCCGAACAGTTAAGGTTGAGAGATTTATTTCAATTATTGGATCAAAAAGGAGCAAAATTATTATTGAGTAATTCTGATCCGAAAAATGAAGACCCAACAGATGATTTTTTTGAAAATGCTTATTATCCTTATCGAATTGAAAGAGTAGAAGCAGCCCGAAACATCAATAGCAACGCGAGTAAGCGGGGAAAAATAAAGGAATTGGTGATTATAAATTATTAGAACATAAGATTTAAAATATTAATATAGAATTAATTATAAAAATAGATTGAAATGTCACAAAGATTAAAATCTAGGCAAAAAATAGCATTAGATTTTGCCAAAAAATGTATTAATCTGCTCAAACAAGAATACAAAGCAATTGATGTGATTTTATTTGGTTCTCTCCATGGAGATTCCCCTTGACATTAGACCTCTCCATAATACCAATGAATTAGATGACGACTTTAATGTTTACCGTCGCTATCGCAAAAAACCTTTTGTTCGTGTGAATTTTCCCTAAATCAGCAAATGATTAACTAGAAACATTTTGTTCCAATAACAGTTTACTTTGCTTCACTTGATCGGGAATTTCAATGGGATAATCGCCAGTAAAACAAGCGGAACAGAAATGATCAGGGTTTTCTCCTGTTGCTTTTAGCATTCCTTCCCAACTTAAATAAGCTAAAGAATCAACACCAATTTGTTGAGCAATTTCATCGACTGATTTCGTTGCTGCAATCAGTTGGTCTTGGTTATCGGTATCAATTCCATAGAAGCAAGGATGAGTGACTGGGGGAGAAGAGATTCTCATGTGCACTTCGATCGCGCCAGCATCTCGCAACGCCTGTACAATTTTCCGACTCGTTGTTCCCCGAACAATAGAATCATCCACAATAATAATTCGTTTGCCATTAATGACATCTTTGAGGGGATTTAATTTCATCCGAATCCCAGATTCTCGCATACTCTGAGTGGGTTGAATAAAGGTGCGTCCCACATAGCGATTTTTGATTAACCCTTCTTCAAAGGTAATCCCCGATTCATGAGAAAATCCGATCGCAGCAGGAACGCCAGAATCAGGAACCGGAATTACGGAATCCGCTTCCACATAAGATTCTCTCGCTAATTGTTGTCCTAACCGCAAGCGATAACTGTACAGGGTTTCTTGATTGACCATACTGTCAGGACGAGAAAAATAAATCATCTCGAAGACACAGAGTTTAGGTTCGGGTTTTTCTGACCAGTGGTAAGAGGCTAAACCTTCTTCAGTAATCCAAACCATTTCTCCGGGTTCTACATCTCGTAAATAGTCCGCGCCGATAATGTCTAAGCCTGCTGTTTCTGAAGCGAGAACATAATGCTGAGAGTTTTTGCCAAAGGTGCCAATAACTAAGGGACGAATCCCATGCGGATCACGCACCCCCATTAACCCTTCTGGTGTCCCGATGACAAGGCTATATGCCCCTTGACAACGATTAAAGGCACTAATTGCACCATCTAGCCAATCTTTCCCTGATTCTACTTCTTGCGCGATCGCGACCGCAATCATTTCTGAATCTGTGGTCGAAATTAACTCGTAATTGTCTTTTTCTAGACTTTTTTTCAACGTTGGAGCATTGACAAGATTCCCATTATGTGCTAAGGCAATTGACCCTAATCGCGTCGGAATAACAACAGGTTGCGCATTGGCAATCAGACTAGAACCGGTTGTTGAGTAGCGAGTATGACCCACTGCATATTTACCAGGAAGTTGGAGAAGACTTTCTTCATCAAAGACGCGAGCGACAAGCCCCATATCTTTGTGCAGGCGAACACCATCAGCATTAAATGTGGCGATACCGGCTGATTCTTGACCCCGATGTTGCAGGGCATAGAGTCCGAAGTAGCTGAGTTTGGCGACATCTTCACCAGGGGCATAAACACCGAATACAGCACAAGCCTCTTCTGGTTTATCCGGAGATTCGTTAGCTGAGACGATAGTGGGATGTGACATAGGGCTACGAAGAGAGATTACCCCATATATCTTAACAATCCCTTAACAGAAAAGACAAGATTTTGTTATTTGTTCTTTGGTAACTGGTCACTTTATAGCACTACAAACTTGGGTTAGGACATTACTGATTGCTAAAACCCTTGCCTCTTGCCTCTTGCCCAGCGCGTAGCGCTATAATTGTGCTTGTTTGAGGAGGGAATCGGCAAACGCGATCGCGTTCTCATCATTATCTCCCCCAGCCAATTGCGCCAGTTCATCGCGACGGGTATTGGGATCAGAAAGACGCATGACAGAAACGGTTGTCCGAGATGTAGAAAATTGTTTCTCCACCCGAAAATGAAAGTCAGCTAAAGCAGCAACAAGAGGCTGGTGAGTCACACAAAGAATTTGCTGGTTTTGGGCAAGTTGACGTAGTTTTTGCCCGATCGCGCTGGCGACTCTTCCAGAAACTCCCGTATCAATTTCATCAAAAACAAGGGTTTGCAATTTTTGTTCCGCTTGAGAAAAACAGGCTTTTAACGCTAAGAGAAAACGGCTCATTTCCCCGCCAGAAGCCGTTTCGGAAAGGGGTTTTGGCGTTTCCCCAGGGTTGGGGCTAAAGTGATAATTCACGCTTTCTGTGCCTTGGGCGCTGGGAGCAATTTCGGTTAAAGTACAGTAAAATTGAACTTTCTCCATAGCTAAGGGTTTCAGTTCTGCAACCAGTTGTTCCTCTAAGCGGATCGCTGCATCTTTGCGCTGTTCGCTGAGGGTAGCACAAGCCTGAATCAGGGTTTCATAAGCAGCGTTCGTATTTTCTTCAAGGGTTTCTAAAGATTGTTCCGAATCATTGAGGCGATCAAGATCGGCTTCAAGGTCTTTTTGGTGCGCGATCGCGTCCTTCAATTCTGGACCATATTTGCGACAAATCTGTTTTAAGGTCCGAATCCGATCTTCGACTTCCGACAACCGATCTGGGTCCGATTCTAGCCCCTCTCCATAAGCATAAATCTGTTGTCCCGCTTCTACAATTTGTGTCATCGCATTTTGTACCATCTCTAATAAGGGCGCAAGCTGGGAATCATACTCCACCATTTCTGTTAAAAGATTTTCGGCATCCCCGAGAATATCCGTTCCGGCTGGGGCTTCATCCTCCCGCTGATAAAGGGTTTGATAGACTTGATAACTAAGTTGTTGTAACTCCACGGCATGAAGCAAGCGATCACGCTCTTGTTCTAAGTCTTCTAATTCTGATGCTTGGTCTAATTGCGCTGAATGTAGCTCTTCTAACTGATGCTGAATCCAATCTAACCGTTGCAGACGTTCTTGTTCGGTTTGTCGTCTAGTTTCGAGAGCATCCTTACACTGGCTATAGGTTTCGTAAGCCTTCGCCACTGCTTTCCGCTGTGCAAGTAACGACTGTCCACCATAGGTATCCAGCAATTCTCGCTGACGGGCGGGAATCATCAACGCGACCGTTTGCCCTTGGGCGGTAATTTCCACTAAATAGCTGCGGAGTTCATTGATTAATTGACGGTTGACTAAAACGCCATTGACTCGGGAGCGCGATCGGAGTCCACTTCCTTTCAAGGACATTTCCCGACTGCAAACCAAGGTTTGATCATCAAGTAAATCAATTTCTTGGGCTTCTAACCAACTTTCAATAGCAGGAGTAAGGGAAAACGTGGCTTCTACAAGGGCCTTTTCGCTACCTGTGCGCATGAAACGGCTGTTAACCTTGCCCCCTAGTGCAGCATTGATCGCGTCGAGAATAATGGATTTTCCCGCGCCTGTTTCCCCCGTGAGCACGTTCAAGCCTGTACCTAAATCAAGTTCCAGTTCATCGACTAAAGCAAAGTTCTCGATTTTGAGAGAAATTAACATGGGTGTTCTGTTGCTGCATTTGATCTCTCATTCATTTTAGGAGGAGAAATAATTCTGGGATTTGTTAGCAAGCCTTTTACTCTAAATTTTAGCGTCTCAACCTGTCCTAACCAAAACCAATTTGTCAAAATCTAGGTAAAAAAGAACGAATACTGTCATGCTCATGCGGATCCGCTTCTATTTCCTTACCATCTTTCTTGTGATGGCAGCGGTGAGTGCTACCCTCTTCTTAGTAACTGATCGCCAATCCCCAGATATGTTTACTTCCAACATTCCCCCGAGTTCCGGTTTGTTGAGCGACCCATTTCTCCAACAGCCCACTCCTGATTCAGTCAAGGTAGTTTGGTTTACTGAATTTCCGGGGGTTAAACATACGTTGACCTACGGCGATTCTCTCGCACAAGAAACGACAGCTACCACCAAAAAACTGACCCGCGTTCGCGAGGATCAAGATTCTCATCTCCCTAACACCAGCAGCGATCGTTCCACTGGTTCCCTAAAGGGTGATCACACTCTCTCCTCGGAACCAAAATTTCGAGAAATCTGGCGACATGAAGCCCAAGCCACCAACCTATCTCCCAATCAACGAGTCCCTTACTATATCACGAGCGTTCGAGAAGATGGTCAACCGATCAGTAGCCGTCAGTTTACCTTAGCGCCCTCACCGGCTGCGGGAACCCCCCTCAAGATTTTATTGACCTCTGACCACCAACAAAAGCCCCTGACTGCTGCTAACTTACAGAAAGTCACTGCAACCATTGGGCAAATTGATGCCGTTTTTATGGCTGGGGATTTGGTGAATGTTCCCGATCGCGCTTCTGAATGGTTTGATGATGATCGCGGTGGTGCTTTTTTTCCGAGTTTGCAGGGGAATGCTCGCTATCTCCTGACCCGAAATGGCACTGAAACCCTCTACACTGGGGGGGAACTGATTCAACACGCGCCTTTATACAGCGCGATCGGCAATCATGAAGTCATGGGGCGTTTTTCAGGAACCGCCAGTCTCAAAGAGCAGTTTAATGATGCTTTTCCCAGAGAGGTTGCGGAACAACTTTACCAACAAAAGGCAACCACCATCAATCCGCGCCAAGATCCCAATGTAAAAGCGGAGTGGATTAAAGCCAATTCTTACAACACGGATACCTACCAAGAAATTTTTACCCTACCGCAAAGTATCGCCGGTGGTAAAAAGTACTACGCTACCAGCTTTGGAGACATTCGCTTGGTGGTTCTCTATGCCACCAATATGTGGCGCAGACCTGACCTCAATTCTAAGACCAAAGGCAAATATCATGAACCAGAATCCAATTTTAACAATCCAGAGAATTGGGGCTATGGACAAATTATTTTTGAACCCATTGCCAAAGGAAGTGAGCAATATCAATGGTTGGTACAAGAGTTAAAGAGCGAAGCGTTTCAACAGGCAAAATATCAGATTGTTATGTTTCACCATCCTCCCCATTCGTTAGGCGGTAATATTGTCCCGCCCTATACTGATCCAGAGCAAATGATTCAACGGGATGGGGAAGGAAACATCGAATCGGTTCGTTATCACTATCCAATCGAGGAAGATTATTTAATTCGTGATGTGGTTCCATTACTGGAATCAGCAGGGGTCGATCTGGTCTATTTCGGTCATTCGCATTTGTGGAATCGGTTTCAGTCCCCGTCAACTCATTATTTGGAATCATCAAACGTGGGCAATACCTACGGGGCGCATTGGCGCGATCAACAACGTAAGGTTCCTGAAGAGTATCAAGATCAGTACTCCCTCACTGGCGATCCCAATGGCTTAACCCCAATTGTGCCCACCCTTGCCCCTTTAACGGATGGCAGTAAAGAGTCTCAACCCCAACCTTTACCGTATCTGGCAAGCAATGACATCACAGCATTTTCTATCTTCGATACCGAAACCGAAACTGTCAGCAGTTACTATTTTGATACTCGCCAACCCAATGGGGATGTGGTTAAGTTTGATGAGTTCTCGGTTGGAAAACCCTTAACTGGATTCTAGAGTTGACCAGACTTCTAGCTTAGTTTTAATTTTACGGATGACCTCATCAGTAAACTCAGATGTCGTCATTTGTCCGCCAAGATCGGGGGTGGCTTTTCCTTCATAGATGGCTTCAAATACGGATTCGTATATGGATCGGGATGCGCGATCGGCTGTGGTTGTTCCCACATAGGTTAAAAGGGCTGCACTGGCTAAAATCATCGCCATCGGGTTGGCAATATTTTTACCATAAAGGGCAGGGGCAGTGCCATGAGGGGCTTCTGCCATTACATTTTTCACTTGGAATGTCTCCGAGTCAAAGCCCATGACTAAACTTTCTGACCCCGCGATACTTCCATACATCTGTAAAACCATATCTGAGAGTAGATCCCCATCACGGTTTAAGGCAGGAATCACAAGGGCTTCTCCAGTATTTTGCAGTAAAAGTGCAAACGTCGCATCAATTAAAAGCGGTTGATAGGTCACTTCAGGATAACGTTTGGCAGCAGCATCCAGTTCTTCTTTAAACATCCCTTCATAGGTAGCACTGACCGTAAATTTGGGTCCGCCAAACACTTTCGCCCCTGTTTGTTTCGCGTGGGAAAATGTAAATTCAGCAACGGTTCGACAAATGGATCGGCTAATCTTGGAAGTGCGCCAAGCAATTTCATCCCCCGTTTCTGTGGTTTCTCGCCATTCCTTCGCCCCATACGCATCATCTACCGCCATACGAACAATGGTAATGGGAGCGTGAACTCCTCCTATCGGACGAATCTGGGGAATCCGTCGCCCGGTTCGTAAAATCACAGAAGCCTGTAATGCTTCCCGTAGAATCGCGTTTGGGCTACCCACATCTCCTGCTGTTTCTGGGGTAACAGTGGCAGCCTTTAAAGCCA
>JAVLCL010000567.1:0-1931 GCA_031580825.1 Halothece sp. Uz-M2-17 | reverse complement strand
ATTTTTAACCTTAATAATTGGACTGATTGTTTCCAATGATTTTGCATAAGACGCTAACTTTCATTTGAGTGATACATTTATTTTGACCAATTATTAGAAAAACAAACAGAGACAATTGAGGTAAATTGTAATCAGTACAGTTCATAAAAATGCAACTGTTAGGGTCATTTATTTGGTTAACTGTACTGGTCTTTAAATAAGATTGTAATGATGAAGTTGCCACTTTTACTCAATCAAGCCTGTTCACAACCTTTATATGAACAACTTGCTGAACGAATTGAACAATTAATTCAAGAAGGAACCCTTAACGCAGGTGATCGCCTGCCTTCGGTACGAAAGTTACATCAACAACTGCAAGTCAGTATTTCAAGCATTCTGGAAGCCTATCGCTTATTAGAGGATCGAGGCTTGATTCGCGCCCGTCCGCAATCCGGTTATTATGTGAAAGTGAATGCCAGTTATTTTTTAGCGGAACCGACTCCCTCAACTCCATCATTAAATGTCTGTTCGGTGGATACGTCCCTCGCGTTTCAGATCAATAATGCGGTACGCCATCCCGACGTAATTAAACTGGGTGCAGCCGTACCTTCCCCGGAGTTGTTTCCCAGAAAGACTCTGAACCGGATGATGGGACAAGTTATTCGCACTCATCCAGAGATGGTTCATGCTTATGATATGTCTCCGGGTTGTGAATTATTGCGTCAGCAAGTGGCAAAACGATTGATTGAAGCCGGATGCTCCATTTCTCCAGAGGAAGTTGTAACCACAAATGGCGCAACGGAAGCGGTTTATTTATCCTTAAAGGCAGTCACACAACCGGGAGATACGGTCGCTATTGAGTCTCCCACTTATTCAGGATTATTGGAAATTTTAGATGCACTTCATCTCCGGGCTTTGGAGTTACCCACTCATCCGCGAGAGGGGTTATGTTTGAATCATTTGGAAACAGCGTTAAAGGAGAAGAAAATTGCTGCTTGCGCTGTGGTTTCTAATTTTAGTAATCCTCTGGGGACTTGCATGAGTGATGAGAAGAAACAGCAATTGGTTGATTTGATGAATGTGTATGATACTCCTCTGATAGAAGATGATATCTATGGCGAGTTGTATCATCATGGGAATCGACCGAAGGCTTTGAAGGCGTTTGATCAAGGGGGAAATGTTTTATATTGTGCGTCGGTGAGTAAAACGTTGTCTCCGGGGTTGCGGGTGGGTTGGGCGATTCCGGGTCAATCTATCAAGAAAGTCAAAGCCTTAAAAATGACGATGAATCTGACTTGCGCGATCGCGCCTCAGTTAACGGTTGCAACCTTTCTCGCCAACGGCGGATATGACCATCATCTGAGACGATTACGCTCGGCTTATCGGGTACAAATGGAACAGATGCAAGCGGTGATTACTCATTCCTTCCCACCAGAAACGTGCATTAGTCGCCCTCAAGGCGGTCATGTTTTGTGGTTAGAACTGAGTCCTAATTTTGATGCGATGGCACTGTATGAGAAGGCGTTACAAAACAAGATTTCCATCTCTCCAGGAATTATCTTTTCTCCCTCCCGAAGTTATCGCAACTGTTTACGTCTCAATTGTGGGTTACCGTGGTCTTCCACAGTGGAAGAGGCATTAAAAACCCTTGGCAATTTGACTCATCAACTACTGGCAACATCAGTGGAGAAATAAAAACGACTCATTGATTAAAGAAAGGGAGGTCAACCAATGTACAAAGTTTATGGAGACAGTCAATCTGGTAACTGCTACAAAGTTCAGTTGCTCATGAATCATCTTGATCTCGAATATCAATGGCAAGAAATGGATATTCTTGCGAGTGAAACCCAGTCCAAAGACTTTCTTGCTAAAAATCCCAATGGTAAAATTCCACTGCTTGAACCAAATGGGTGACGCATTCCCCCACCTCGCCCACGGCAGGTGGGGGTTAA